>CAIJTV010001156.1:0-3784 GCA_903823635.1 uncultured Planctomycetaceae bacterium | reverse complement strand
TTCGCTAAGGCTCACTTGTCACACCCTACAGAACAGGTTGCAACTCGCAGGGTGGGACAAGTTCGCCCCAGCGAACGCAGGCACACCATTTCCGAAGATCAGTTCGAACCAGATCCCAAGAACGAATCGATCGTGTCAGCAATATCTCATCCCGGTCATCTCATAACCTGTCATTGCATCCCGAACAGTCCGCCAGTTTCTCGCTTGGGAGCATAACGGTTCAGGTATTTGGTCAGGGTCAGCTTGCGAGCCGTATTCTCGGACGTCATATACCGGATCTTGCCGAAGATGGGCCGTTCAGGGCCCCAGGCGCGATCGTATCGGCCGAGAACCCAGAAAATCCCGGAGTAGGAATTCGGGTCCCGTCCATCCACGGCAAAGCGATTATTGAACTCAAGCATCACTTCTAAGGCTTGTTGCGGCGTGCGTGACCATTTCAGGATCTTCTTGCCCCACAGCATTCTCAGATAGTTATGCATCCGCCCTTCGGTCACCAGTTGATTCTGCGCCGCATTCCACAAGCGATCATGTGTTTTCCCGGCCTGCAGTTTTTCGAGAGAATAATCATACTGTCGCGGATCAGCCGCATGTTCATGGAGCGTCCCCTGAGCCCAGTCCGGAAGTGACTCGTATCTGTCATAATCAGGACGCTGCCAGCACATGTTGAAGCCCAGTTCGCGCCACGTGATCAGTTCATCCAAAAACGATTCAGCGTTCTCCGCCATGCCCCACCAGCCGCTTCGGCCGCCGCGAGTTTGTCGAACATCACCCAGCCGATCGACAGACCAATTCTCACCCTTAGCCAGTCGCAGAAAGATCTCGTGTGCGGAGATATGTCCGAAATGCAGATACGGCGACAAACCGCTGGACGCATCCTCATCCGGCTGATTGCGTTCTTCAGCATAGCGAGATAATCGGCGATCAAGAAACTGCTGCAGGCATTGATCAGCTGAGACCGATCCACCCTTCATGACGGCCTCGCGCACGGATTGATCAACGGGCAAACGATCCAACGCGGCGGACTCGCACCGCAGCAATTCCGGAGAGGCGAGCGGATGTTGGCTGAAAAGATGTGAAGGAAACTTCGACAATCGAGGAATCGTGCGATCGGCCAAAGGCTCGGCCGTTGGAAACTGCGTCAGATGTGGAGTCAACGTCTTCTGAAGGTATCGTCGAAACGCGTAGGCCGTTGGGAAAACCTGATCGGCAGCCCGCATTGGGAGAAGGCCGTTTGAATCAACCGCCTCCATTTGTACCGGAATTCGCCTCGCCACCGCACGAATCATTCTCGGCAGAAAAAAGCAGGGGAAATCATCGGTCACGACGACACACGCCTGCTTCGCAAGAGATTCGATGAGTCCGGAGCCTTGTCCCGGAATTGCCTCAACATACGCCGCGTAAGCGTGCCCTTGTCGAGTCGCCTCCTTCTGATTGTCATGCATTCCCTGAATGACAAAACTATGAAGTCGCCGACTCGCATACTGATAGTCACAGCGAAGTGCTTCCAGAATCAGCAAAGGGCGATTCAATTGCCGGGCCCACTCGATAGCGCGGTCCAGACCAAAATTAAACGACAGCCGCCGATTGGCGGTCATCCAGTAGAGTACGAACTCCCCGTTACCCTGCGGAGCATGGGAGTTCAGCGACAAGCAGCGAAGTTGTGGAACGCAATTCATACTGCGACCTGATTTTTCTGTCGGGAAGAGGAGCGTGGTGGAAACATTGCCAACATTCTGTTCCGACGAAACTCAAAGATGCGAATCAGGTCGTTCTTAACCAATAGCCAATTTATCAATCGACCGCCAGGAACCCGGTACCGCACTTCATCCCGCGCCAACGTGCCCTCAGGGAGTTGCTCGAATGTGTGAAGATGTTCCCAAAGGAGGTAGGGGCCTCTGAGCTGTCGATCCACGAACGAGAACGATGGATTCCATTCAGAAATCTCTGTCCGCCATCGAATCGGGATGCCTCGCAATCGTATTGAATAATCGATCAGACAGCCCTTCCGAATATCGATCGGTGCGAGTGTCTGGATCTTAAAATTCAGCCAGGGCGGCGTGATCTGCTCAAGCTGGAAGGCATCGCTGAAGAATTCAAACAGGGCATCCGGGGAATGCTCCAGAACCACAGACGAACGAAGCACAAAGAGCTTCTCCTGCGGATCCCAGTCGATTGTCACCATCTCAGCGCCCTTCACATAAAGTGAACGTTTTGACTCTATCCGACTGTCCGCATCGAACGCCGGAGTGTTAACGGAACTTCGAAACTGAGAACAAAAAAAACTGTGATCCGGTCCTGCCCCTGAGCCGTTCTAAAACGGCGAATCACGATTTTTCCCGCATTTCTCAGGCCTAGGCGCGGGGACAAGAAAAACAAACAAATCTGGTTATCAGACGTACTGGAACACGGTCTTGATCGTATTGAACGTTTTTTGACGATTGAACGATTTAAGGATCGTTCCCCAAGTAAGACAGTTTACAGTCTTCAATCGCTGGGAGAGCATCATGGGGGTCACGAAGTTAGCGTGCAAGAAGAGCCTCAAGAAGACGGTGCGTGCACCGTTTTCATCAGGCGAATCGATCGATCGAGAATTGGAACTTCGACGGCAGCGGGCAAGGACGATGCTGGCTCAGGAGAACCGCTTCATTTACTCTCCGGAGTTTGAAGGAATGGAGAGAAGTACGGCCCCGTTAAAGGCGGCCGATCGACTTCTCGAAGAACTATCGTGTGGCGATCCAGACAAGAAGCCGCGATTAAAGTCGGAGGCTGCAGATGATGAGACCGTTGTGTTTTTAAACTGGTCGTCGTCTGATCCACTCTTGAGTTTCGAGCAGGAACAGGTCCTGTTTCTGGCCCTGAATCTTGCTCGCTACCGAATCAATCGGCTCCGATCTCGACTGTCCGCAGAGACTCCGGACGTCAAGATTATGAACCAGATTGAGCAGAAACTGGAACTGGTCGAAAAGATCCGTTCGCAACTGGTCCGCTCAAACCTCAGACTGGTCTCGAATCTTGCTCGAAAGTTTTCGAGCAGTTTTGGCGAAGTTGATGAGTTCAGCAGTGACGGAAGCATGATCCTTCTAGGGGCCATTGACCGGTTCGACTATTCTCGAAAGCTGCGTTTCAGCACTTACGCGACTCATTCGATTCAGCGTCACTTCTTTCGGTCGTGGAAGGTACGCCAGCGGCGGAAAGAGAGATTTCCAAGTGCCGTTTCCGAACTGCTCAGCGAAGTGCCGGAGCGAGATTCCCAAGTGAGAGTCTGTGATGATCCTGAGTCTGTCGTAAGGCAACTCATGCTGCAGGCAAAGGATGTCCTGGACGATCGCGAGTACCAGATCGTTGGGCACCGATTCGGAATTGGTGGCTTGAATCCTGACGGGCAGACATTGAGAGAGATCGCTGCAGACCTGGGGATTTCGAAAGAGCGAGTCCGCCAACTTCAAATGAAAGCTCTCGACAAACTAAGAGAGTTGATTGATCCTGATTTGATGCCGATCGATGAAATTGAATCCCACTCCGAAGGGTACAACTTCGATCAGGACTGATGTGCGTGCTGCCGGAGAGACTATTCTGTTAACCCATGGCCGATAGGTGACAAAAACGTATTGTCACTTTTCGGCCACGGGTTTATCGACGAAGCAACCTACAGCTGAGTCAACGGCGGCAGTGAGCATGTCCGATTATCGTTCGTCATGCGGAGTACTAACAGCACAGTCACGATCATCAAACACGTTCAGATAGAAAACCGCGGCATCAGTCGGGATTGTGGCCGTCACTTTGG
>CAIJTV010001155.1:0-3233 GCA_903823635.1 uncultured Planctomycetaceae bacterium | reverse complement strand
TGTTGCGGCCTTGCCGAACTGCTCCTTGAAAGCGTCGAAACTTCCGCAAGCCTTATCGATGGCTGCGGCCAGATCGCCAGCTGGCTTGCCGCCGCCGGTTGCTGACAGAACAGTCCAGAACAGCGAGTGATTCGCGTGTCCGCCACCATTGTTGCGAACAGCAGTACGAACGGCCTCTGGCACAGCGTTCAGGTCGCTGACAAGATCTTCGACTGACTTGTTCAGCAGCGGTGAATCTGCCAGAGCTGTGTTCACGTTGTTGATGTAAGCCTGATGATGCTTGGTGTGATGGATTTCCATCGTGCGAGCATCAAAGTGTGGTTCCAGCGCGTCGTACGCGTAGGGCAGTGCGGGCAATGTATACGGCATTTGAATTGTCCTTCATCCTGACAACACAGAAGTGTGAGCTGGCTGAACAGTCAGCATTCAGCAGGAAAAATCTTCCTTCTGGTTTCCCGCATTCTAGGCTTCGGAGTGCCGGGCTCAACTGACTCGCCCCCACAATTTCCCGTTCGCAGGGCTGGTTGAGGCCAAAGCAAGTCGCCGCTACACTTCATGGCCCGTGAATTTTTGCCCGTGAAAACATCTCCGAAGCCTTCCTCCGTATGCGTTACGAACACGTCTGCATCGAAGCCGTCGCGCATACGCTGCCTCCCTGTGTGATCTCCTCGGACGAGATCGAACAGCGATTAGCCCCCGTTTATCAGCGTCTTGGCCTGCCGCCGGGACGTCTGGAACTGATGACAGGGATCAAGGAAAGACGCTGGTTTGAACCCGGAACACTGCCCGGCACGATCAGCACTCAAACCGCTCGGGCCGTGCTGGAGAAATCCGGACTTGATCATCGATATGTCGGAGCCCTGATCCACGGTTCCGTTTGCCGTGACCAGATGGAACCTGCCACAGCCGCCGGAGTTCACGCGGGTGTCGGTCTGCCAGCTTCGTCACTGGTGATGGATGTCAGCAACGCCTGTCTGGGACTGCTGAACGGGATGCTGGTCATCGCCGACATGATTGAGCTGGGACGTATTCGAGCCGGGATTGTGGTCGGAACAGAAAGCGGGCGAGACCTGGTCGAAGGAACGATTGATAGTCTTTTGCACGATCCGGAGTTGACTCGTCAAAGCATCAAACCTGCTTTCGCGTCGCTGACAATCGGCTCCGGATCTGCCGCGATTCTATTATGTGATCGAAAGCTCAGTAAGACAGGCCGCCGACTTCTGGGCGGCGCATTTTTGTCTGACTCGTCCGCTCATAAGATGTGTGCTGGCGGCGTCGAAACAGGCCGACACGGAGATGGCCGGCCTCGCATGGAAACTGACTCTGAGGGCTTACTGCATGCAGGAGTTGCTCTGGCACAAAAAGCTTGGGAGCAGGCGAAGCAGACGCTGAGCTGGAAGAACGAAGACGTGGATCGCGTGTTCACTCATCAGGTTGGCCGTCAACATCGAACTCTGCTGATGGAGCGATTGAAGTTGAATCCGGCATTGGACTTTCCCACCGTGGAAGTTCTGGGCAATACGGGTGCCGCCGCGTTGCCGATGGCCATGTCGATGGGCCTTGAA
The DNA here is from genome assembly GCA_903823635.1 of uncultured Planctomycetaceae bacterium. Classification (GTDB taxonomy): domain Bacteria; phylum Planctomycetota; class Planctomycetia; order Planctomycetales; family Planctomycetaceae; genus SXXK01. The sequence continues at coordinate 1,668 of CAIJTV010001155.1, read as the reverse complement.
CAGGACCCTCCGAAACCCGGATCACAACTGGCCTTGCTGGGTATCGGCAGCGGCCTGAACTCCATCATGCTGGGCGTGAAGTGCTGAACGGACGGGACTCGCCCGTTCTTGAGCATGTTGCTCTTCCATAAACCGCAGAACTCGCTCAAATGCGGAGATGAATTACCTTTCGCACGGATATCGATTTCTCGACAACCCGCATAAGCTGGCGGGGACGGCGGTGCCGGATTGGTTGAGTGTTGTGGATCGCAAGGTGCGCATTCGTTCACATCGAGTCAACCAGCATATTGATCTTCTGGCCGGTGAAGAGCAATCTCTGGCGGAAGGCATGTTGCAGCACCTGCGAGATGATGACCTGTTTCACCGCTGTCCAACTTTTATGATGCTTGAGTCGGAACTGTCCGTGCGTTTTCGCCGACTGATGCCGGATCCTTATGATCATCGTCCGCCGTTTCTCGGGCATATCGTCGTGGAACTGTTGCTGGACTGGGTCATTGCGGAGCAGGTCCCGGAAGTGCTCTCAGACTACTATCAGGCCCTGGGAGAAGTGTCGCCGCAACAGATTGAGCAGTTGGTGAATCGTCTGGCCAGTCGTTCAACAGATCGCCTCGCAGAGTTTGTCTCGCATTTTCACTCGGCGAGAATTCTCTTTGACTATGCAGATGATCAGCGCCTGTTCACGCGATTGAATCAAGTGCTTCGCCGAGTCACCCTGGAACCGCTCGATGAGCGGGCGATGACAGTCTTTCGGGATGCTCGCCAATTGTTGTTGCTGCATGCGGCCGATCTGCTGACGGCCGTCGAAGATCCTGAATCGCCTGCTGTCTCCAGTTTGCGTGCTGCGGGTTAAGGATTGCGGTTGTAGTGCCGACTTCAGTCGATATTTTTGCTGGTGGTGAAAAGAGAATGCCGGCTGAAGCCAGCACTACATGTTGAATTGCGACCAAATCAACGGATGACCTGAGCACCTCGTTCCCACGCCGCCTTTCGCAGCATTCCAGATCCGCCTGTTCTGACGATTCGCTTGCGACTACACTCCGCTTTTGACTCAGGCGACACCCCATTGAAGTCGGTGAAGGATGCTGGCGGGTGGAACCGGATTTGGTGAGAACTGATGACTGTTTTGATTGTTGCCTCGGACGTGACCGATTGGCCGTTTGAGATTCCTGGTGTGGAAGTCGTCGATGCATGGACGTATCTGACGTCTCCTGAATTCGCCACGGGGGCTCGAAGTTCCCGAGTCGTCAATCTCTGTCGATCTTATCGCTATCAAAGCACAGGCTATTACGTTTCCCTGCTGGCGGAAGCGCGAGGCCACAAGCCGCTGCCTGGCGTAATTACTTTGCAGGATCTGAAGACGCGTGCGAGCGTCAAGGTTCTCTCGGATGAGCTGGATGAATTGATCCAACAGAACCTCCATCCGCTGCAGTCCAGCGAGTTTACTCTGAGCGTCTATTTCGGCCGTAACATGGCGCGCCGCTATGATCGGCTCGCGCTGCATCTGTTCAATCTGTTCGCGGCGCCGTTATTGCGATTTGAGTTTGCCAGGAATGAAGAAGGGCAATGGCAGATTCGCAAAGTTCAGACCGTCGCCTCGCACCAGCTTCCTGATAGTCATAAGCCATTCGTCGAAGAGTCTGCTCAGAGATATTTCTCCGGCCGAGCTTC
>CAIJTV010001154.1:0-2213 GCA_903823635.1 uncultured Planctomycetaceae bacterium | reverse complement strand
GGCTGCGGCAAAACGACGAGAAGCGATCGCGGCAAAACTGGACAAAGACACCAGTTCAAACCACCTTGCTGAAAGTCACGATACGACTCTTCCGGCTTCAAATATATCGCCAGCAGGTTTTGTCGCTAATGTATCGCAAGGTTCGTTAGCGGTCCCAACATCGTCGCTCGATCAGCCGTTGGCACTGAGTTCTTATCTTGCTGCTGCAGTGCAGTCTGAATCCCCCACACGATACCAGGAGACAGAATCCGCGATTACCGATATCGGATATTGGAATCCCACGTTCCTGCGTCATGACAAAACATCGTCGGGCGGCGAGTTCGGGACGCGTTGCGAACCAGGAAATGGCACCTTACACGTTATTGCCTTCGTCGGAAAATCACCGCGTTGGATTTCCGAATCAGCTGAACCAACCTCAGCAGCGCTTTTGATTGCCGACCGAATCATTAGTGCTACGGGGAAACATACGCTGCCTCCGACAATTGCCTCTGTAAAGATCGCGAAGCCTGAACCTGCCGGATATCTTCTTCCCACGGGCAGTTTGCGGTGCATTGTTGGGCCATCGAGTTCGGCACCTCAACAGGTTGCGGCTTCACCACTGACCTTTTCAACAGTCGTTGACATGCACGAAGTCGCTCAGGCCTCATATAACGAACACCGGGATCAGGAGATCGCAGCAGCCATTACTCGCCGAGTCATGAAGAAGGGCGCCGTTTACGTTCTCAAAGAGACGCAGAATATTCATCGCAACTCTTTGGTCGACCTCGGAATAAATGTGGCCGGCATTGCGTGGGAAGCCATGGAGAAGGCCGACACTCGGTCATGGAGAATGCTGCCCGGACGAATCGATATTGCCCGCACAGAATTACCAGCGGGGCAATGGACAACCAAACTTCAGATCACAGGCTACGGGACAACCGGTCATCTCTCATCGGTTCCCATTCACATCGCTGACGGACGCAATACGTATATCCTGTGCATCATTCCGGAAAGAGACTTTACGGGCAACATTCTGGTCGGCGGTGCGGACAATCATGTCGTTCCCGCCAGCAACGTCGTCTCTGAGACCAACTGATTCCTCTTCGTGGCGAAACATATCATTCGCTGCTTACGACGCGCCGTTTCGGAAGGCAGAGACCAGTCACACTCTGCATCTGCATCCTCAAACTCATCCGGCGACAGTCATTGGCGATTCTCAGCCTGACGACGAATCTCAGCCTGGGCCTTCCTGAGTCTTTCAGGCCAGACAAACTCAGGCGCCTTTGATGGATCATATCCGTTCAGGTGTCCGTTCAGCCGAGTCACTGGCTTTGTATATCGCAGCTCGGTGTCTCCGAAAACCTCGCGGCACAATGCGGCCAGCTCAGGATCATAATCAAGCAGCTCGTCTCGAGTATTCACATGGTTGTGGTCGTGATCGTCTTCTCGATTATTATCAAACCACGACTGCACACCTTCGGCAAAGTACTCGTGATGATTCACCGAGGCATACTTGCCTTTCCAAAGTCCGGCCGACATCGCTTTCTGATAAGCGGCCTTCAGCCGAACATCGAAGGTTGGATCAACATTCAGCATTCCACGAAGATGAATGTTGTGGGCAAACTCATGAATCAGAATGCATTCAGCCTCATAGGGATCACCCTTGTAGCCGAGAATGTTCTCTTCCCCACAGGAACAATACGGATCCGTTTCTGAGCCCCCCATTCCTCTGGCTCGCGCATCCCAGAAGTCGACTGCTGAAATCCCATCGGCTTCGCGGCCATCACCCGCTGGATCACCCAGCCATTTCCACTCAGGCAAGTCCGTGGTGTATTCGTTCCACGCAATGATGCTTATTCGAGAGCCACTCTTGATCATGGCATCTTTGACATCAGGACGCTTCGCCAACATCAAATCGATCAGATAAGCCGCTTCGAGCAGCGCACGATCATCGACCGACTTTGAAGCGACAATCGGATAACCACTCGCACTGACGAACTTCGAATAGTAGTCCGGAATCTTAAGTTTCGACGGTGGCGAAGACACGACGTGCTTCTTTTCGTCCGCAGAAAAGACCGGAAACGAAAGCAGAGCAATCCACAACATCGCAAGCACGGTGCGGAATACTTTTGGAGGTAAGCCCAACTGCAAACCGAACATAGCGGCCTTCCCCACCGACTATTAGCCAATATCGGATGAGCCTGGTGCTTCGTCAAATCTACAGTGTGGTGTCG
>CAIJTV010001153.1:0-2787 GCA_903823635.1 uncultured Planctomycetaceae bacterium | reverse complement strand
ATCTTCAGGAGAATTTGCCGTGCGGAGTTTAAGAATCTCCGTTATGGCCGCACCGGGCAGATTGAGGGATTCTGCCAGCAGAGTACCTGCCTGATGATGTTGCTCCAGAATGCTGCGGAAGCGCTCATCGTAAACCGATCGAAGATCTTCGATCGATTTCTGCTGACGGGCGAATTCTTTCTCCAGAGTCTCACGTCTCTCGGCGAGTTCCGCATCTGCTTTCGATCTTTGCTCAGCGATCTCTTTCTGAGCCTGAAGACTGCGATCGCGGTTCTCAATATATTGCGAAAACATCACGATCAGCAGCAGGTCCAGGAGGGGAGTGAGCTGCAGCGTAAGTCGTCGAGGACTCAGCATCAGGCCGTCTCCCTCGCCATAACTGCAGCAAGCCCCAGTTCACGCTTCGCGCGACCAACCATGTCGCGAACATGAGTACGACTTTCAGCCAGTCGATTGAATCGAACCTCCAGAAAGCTGTTGATGAACATCAGGAGGATTGCGGCAAAGAGTCCGGTGAATGTCGACCAGATCGAATCACCGAACCGTTCCATTACCACGTTGACGGTTGATGACGCGGCGGCCGCCGTTTGAGCGGCAGAATCGGCCTGAAGTGCTGATCCGATGGCGAGGACAGTGCCCAACACTCCACCAAGCGGATAAGCCTCAATCATGGTCTTGGCCATGTTGGTTGATGTTTCGAACGACACGGATTCCAGATAGCGGCGTTTCTCATCAAGAATGTGTATGCGCCGCAGACATTCCGCTCTGTCGTCACGTCGACTGGTATCGGTGATGACGTCATTGACATCCTGCACGAAGGCGTCAATTTGCGTCGTCAGCGGAGCAGAACGACCAAGAATGCTGCGATACTTTAGTCCTCGAGTGTAGTCGTCGAGGGTTCCGGCAATTATCCGCAAGTCTCGCTGATACCACTGTCGCAGTATCGCAAAGTACAGAAGATGCAACACCGCACAGCCAGCGATGACTGGTGTGGAAAGACTGGACAGAAATTGCAGCCATTCGCCCACATCATTGGTCTGAGGAATCTTAAATGGCATGGAGACCGAACCCAAAAGCAGTGAAAGTAATCTTGCCGACTCCTTTTCAGGGCTCGGGCTTTGAGACTGAGGACTCTTGGGAGGTTACGTTGAATCCGCCTCCCACGTCCAGATCCAACGACGGAGTTCGCGGATGTGATTGGTTGGATTGAGTCAATTTTGGGTGCCTGAGGGAGATTTCAAAAGCTTGTCGAGGTTGATTCGGTCGTAACGACGTTCCGGAGATGATGCTTCGAAGCCACTGGCAGCGATTATTTGGCCAAGTTTCGAGGTGATCAGTAGGGCGTCGAAATTCCGGCGATTGACGGATTGCCGAGGTTATCGTCCCTCGTTTGTTGCCGAAGGTTTGAGACTGCATGGGAGTGGGCAACGTGTTCGCTCGTGGTCCGGGAATTCTCGCTCTTTGGTCGTGTGTCTGCCAAACTACGGATTATCCCCCGTGCTGAAGTCCGACTGTACGGGATGCAACTGATGAGCCAGAACTGCGCAGTGCGACGATGCCCCGACCTGTGACACCACTCACAAAACAGATGAATTTCTGCAGAGGCCGCGTCGATTCTGTTGCTGAAGGAGGATCTTATGCTGGTGCTTTCACGTCAGAGCGACGAAACCATAATCATCGGTGACAACATCCGTGTCACCATCGTTGAAGTCCGAGGCGACAAGGTACGCATCGGAATTGATGCCCCTCGCGATGTGACAGTACATCGCCAGGAGATCTATGACGCCATTCGCCGTGAGGCAGAACCCGGCGCGAAAACGGTTTAAGACTGTTCATCGCAGACTTTCACCGTATCATTCAGATGCGGAATCTATAGAGCAGGCAGCCTTTGGGAATTGATTTCCGAAGGCTGCCTGCGTTTTTGCGTTGATCGTTGCTGAAGTGTCGACGGGTATGACTGCATCTGCAAAGCTCTTTGGTGTCCTGAACCTGCTGAAGCCGGAGGGAATTACTTCGCGTGATCTGGTGAATCGAGTTCAGCGACTTGTGAAGCCGGCAAAAGTTGGTCATGCAGGAACGCTTGACCCAATGGCGACGGGGGTTCTTCTGGTGTGTGTTGGTCCTGCCACGAAGCTGATTTCGTTATTGCAGGAAGGCTCAAAAACGTACCGAACCGAGTTCACCTTGGGCGTGAGCAGCGATACTGATGATGCGACAGGCAAGATCAGCTTGCCCGAGACGCCGATAGAGCCGTGTCAACTTGCTGAGATCGTGCAGCATCTGGAAGCGATGACCGGAAATATACTTCAGGTGCCACCGGATTTTTCCGCCGTTCATGTCAACGGCCAGCGTGCCTATGCTTTGGCTCGGCGAGGCGAGTCTGTCGAGTTGAACGCGAAAGCGGTCCGAATTGACGAGATCAAAGTTCTTGACTACTCCTGGCCCAGGCTTGAGCTTGAGATTACCTGCGGCTCCGGTACCTACATTCGTTCGATCGCTCGCGATCTGGGTTTGCAGTTGGGATGCGGAGCGTTGATGAGCCGACTCGAAAGAACTCGTGTAGGTAATTTTTCGGTCACCGAAAGTTTGCCGGACGATCAGATCACTGTGGCTACAATTCAGGAGAGAATTCGACCGGCCGTGGAGATTGTTGCCGGGCTGCCAGCTTTTGATTGCTCTGCTGACGATGTCGGACACTTAATTTGTGGACGCATGGTCCGACTCGATCGCAGCCGAATGCGAACCACGAAAGTTGCAACGGATACAAAAGATGTCATCCCTGGTGAT
>CAIJTV010001152.1:0-7043 GCA_903823635.1 uncultured Planctomycetaceae bacterium | reverse complement strand
CGCAACAGAACTTCACCTTCTCGAACATCCAGAACTTCAGCAGCTCTGGCCTGCCGCAGATTAGAGTCGCTGTCGGCAAGCACGGAGATCGGCTGAAACAAGGGAGTCAACAGAGGAACAGACGCCATGGCCCCAAAAGCGTAGTGGTATTCTTTCTGTTCAATGAGCCGGGCACGAATAGACGTCTGCGCTTGCGTCATTTGCAACAATTCGGATTGATGGCTTGCCACTAATTCGTTGCGAAGCCCGGTGGTCTTTTCCACGAACTGTTTGACAGCAGTCAGAGCCTCCTCAGGCAGGTCGTCATCCACTTCAAACAGCAGGAGACCCCGAACTCCGAACGTGTAATCGGCGTATAGAAAATCGATCGTCTTCTTTAGTGATTTCTGAGCCTTCGAAAGCAGATTTTCCTGCAGGAGAATCTATTCCAGTTTTGCTGTCAGCTCATCGCGGAGAAGCTGCTCTGACGCATCCGCTTCTTCGCATCGCTTGTTTAGAGACTTCCTGAATTCATTGACAACATCGCGACTCTCATCGCTCAACTTCAGTGAGTCGACGTCAGAAGTCTCACGATTCCATAGAGGTTTGCTCTCGTCTCCCGGAAGTCCATAGGACTGTCTGAATGCATGAATCTGCTGAAGACGCGAATAGGCGGCTTCTAGGTCTTCAGTCGCCAGAACCCGAGCAACTTCAGCCTCTAGTTTTTTATCAAACTCATGCACATCGTTCTTGATTTCAATCGTGATTCTTCGTTCAACCGCTTCGGTGTCCTCAATGAAACCCTTAATCAATCGTTCTGCTTCGACTGGTAACCGGGGACGATCACTACTGAGGCGTAATGACATTTCCCTGTCTGAAGTTTTTTCCAGCAGTGAACGTAACATGTCGCGAATATTCAGGGCTGCATCCAGGTCTTCCTGTTCTTCATAGCGGCTCTGCACTTTGCGTAGTTCTACCAACAGGCCACATGCATTTGCTCGGGATTCCGTCCGAGCTGCGCTTCTGACTCGTTGTATTTCCTTGTCGAATTTTTGCGACGCTGCTACAAAAGGATCAGCGGGGGTCTTCACTTCACGAGTTTTCATGTACTCTGCAATTGCGTTTGCAGCGTCGGTGTCACTCGCTTCTCGAAAGTCGTCTCGCAGCCTTTCTAACGCGGCCTCAAACTTCGCGTCCAGTTCTTTGAGACGCTTGATTGTGTCGGCGTGGGCAGCGTCGAATCCATTGTCATGTTCCAGTACCAGCCTTAACGCTGAAGCCGGCAACATTTCATCACCCTTGCTGCCAAAGGAGCCCGTCTTTGGGGGTTTGTAGCGTTGCAGATATTCCTGGATCAGTTCAGCCTCGGAGATCTTTGACGCCAGGGCTAGTTGTTGCTGCATCCGGCGAAGACTCTGCACCAAGTGCTCAGTCTGCTTTGGTGCCCGTAAGTTGAACTCGGCTCGAATCGCCCCACTGTCCTTGTCGTATTGTCGAATCAGTCCCGTTAGTTCGGGTGGTTGCAGCGACAGCAGGGACGCTGTGATCTGGGTCAGGAGAAAGCTCGTGAAGCACATGTCTGATCCTTGTTGCCAACGAGGAGTGGGGGCCCGTGAGACTTGTCATTATCAAGCTCACCCCAGGGAACACAAGTTAACCCGCAATGTGCACTGTTGAAAAAGCAGCCCAAAACACCCGCCTAATTCTTTTCGCCCACGGAGATTCTCCTCCGAGTTGGGGCGCGTGGGCTACTAAACTGAACCTCTGGTTTCCCTTCGATGCTGAACAGTACGCCTCGGGCACCGCATTATTCACGAATCGCTCGATTTGTGCGTTCGTCCGGGCTTCTCCGTCGAGAGACGGTCTGTGCTAAGGCGTTCGGCGGTGTTGTCCTGCATTTGCCGGCGCAACTGCTCGAGCGATAAACAGAAACTATGCGAGCAGTTCACTGGCAGGTACGTTGAAAGATTCGGAAGGCTCCAGCTGAGCGGCGGCGATCCAGGATTTGACTTCATCCAGATCCGGAGCCGCCCCATCTCGCAGAATGCTCTTGCCGAGCGGAGTGGCGGTTACCGACCGCACAGCATCGAGAAGTTCGTCCGCATTGCTGTCGCGAAGCTGTTCAAAACTTGCCACGTTGGCAGCCACAAGCAACTGTGCGTCATGGCCTCGCAGTCCCGGAACTTCAACCATCAACTTCGACTGAGACTGCCATTCGCGAATCACATCCGGAGTAATATGGCGTGCAGCCAGCCTGCTGGCGGTCGTTTCCGGATCCGCATTCAGGAATTCATCAACCGTGACCATCCCGATTGCGTTGAAGCGTGCGGCCGTCTTTGGACCAATTGACGGCGCATCGACGATCGGAGCTTCCGTTTTCAAATAATATCTTTTAGCGGCCGAACGAATCGGCTGAGAGACGACTGACGGAGTCACTCCAGGAATGACTGCTGTCGTTTTTACTTCATGTACAGGCGACATCGCTCCGTCATCTGGCTTGATCTCTTTAGTCTTTGCGGAAGGAATCGCAATGGGTGCGGATTCAGGCTTAAGGTTCATCGCCGGTGAGACGTCTTTCGATACTTCCGGCTTACTGACTGGCTGTGACGCAGCTTTTTGAACGATAGTTTTCTGCTCATGGAGTGGCTTCCCGAATCTCTGTCCCGCAGGCCGAGCAGGCTCGGCATTCAGCACCATCATCGAAACTTTGCGAACCTCCGCCGCGTGGAACTGACGAACCAGCTTCTCGCTTTCCGGCAGCGAATGAACGGCCTTTCCGGTTTCCTGAACTTCCTGATAAATCGCTTCTACGATCTTTCTGTCTTTCGCGTCGGCAAGGCGATTGACTATTGTTCGAATTGGCACATTGATCGTGGCCAGAACGGCCTTCATTGTCAGTGTGACCTCGGGAGCTCGAACTGAGGATTCCTCGAAGGCCCGCTCAAGGATCCTTGCGAAGCCGATGGTGGCATGACCAAGACAACGCGCGACCGCCTCCTGCGCGACTCGATCAAGCCCGGCTGGCGGGTCCTTGACTCCGACGGCAAGGTTATAGTGATCGATCAGCAGGTCATAGTACTGATTCGCCATGACCGCGCCGGACTTAACCATTTCCTCAAGCCAGTTCTCCGCTGCAGACATGTTGACTCGCGGATATCCCCCTAGCTCCTGCTCGAGAAGTGTTCGCAGCTTTTCGTAGCTCTTTGTGACACTCCACTCCGCTGCTCGATGAACCGCGCCTTCTGCTTCAGTCTGGCCAGTGTGAAACGGCATCTGAGGATCACTGTAGTAGTGGCTTAGCACTCCCGCTGCATAGGCCGCTTCTTTCCATTCGGCCGAACGAAGATGATCAATGAACTGGCCATACCAGTGCTCTGCTGAGGATACCGCTCCGCCCCAGAAGTTCTCCTTCACATGCAGAACATGATTCTTGAAGTCCTTGAAGTCATCGTCCGGAGCTTTGGCTCCCTCCAGATACGCCGCATGCTGGCTGATGATAACATCGGCCCATTGAGCCGCTTCATCGCCCTGCAGATGCCTTAGTGCATCCAGGGCCAACTTGTGATGAGTGCTGCGAGCATGGCTGGCAAAGATGACATTCAAAAGCAGGGACATCCATGTCTCCGTGAGGCACTTGCAATTCAGTCTGGAAGCCTGCTGCCTCTTGATAACTGGCGATTTCCGTACCTCGCGGGGGATGTGTTGATTTCATCGTCTACCACCGAGCCGGAGGCGATGGCCTTCGTTGAAGCCGTCGCCTCTGGCTCGGCGGTAAACACGTATGCTCAATCCATGACTAAATCAACAAACCGCAGGCATCGGACGTAAACGGCTCCGGAGTCGTGGAGAATAGATGTTCAGACATTCCCCGGCAAGTGCGGTCGCTCAGCGGAGCCATGTTTGAGGCGTTACTCTTCCCCATGTGTGCATCATTGGTGCTTCAGGACCTGAAAACGCATGGTAGCGCAAATGAAAAGCGCGCTCTGTGATATTTTTCGCATCGTCGTGGATGCAGTAGACTGAGGACAACATAAGGCTGACCGAACGAAAAGGGCTCTCTGAAGTAATCTCCAGAGAGCCCTTGGTGATCTATGTCCAGGTTGCGATGAATCAGTTGGCCTGACTCAGTTGCAACTGAGGTCGCAGCACCTGCCGACGCGTCTCGACGACAGTTGCGGCAGCCTGAACGGCCTGCTCGGCTGTTGCCAGTTCTGCATTCGCTGCAGCCAATTGAGCTTCAATTGGAGCAGCTTCCGCAGCCAGAGTCTTCATCATTTGGTCTGCTGTCTGCATCGCTGTTTTGGAGTCGGTGTTGACTTTCGCAGTTGCATCAAGATCCGCCTTAGAATCCGTCATTTGCTTGTCCATCACGGCTATTTCTTCGGTCATTGCTACGATCGACTTATCCTGACGATCCACAGTAGCGGCGAGCCCATCGGCCGACGCCTTGATCTCAGCGTTGTCTGGCAGGACAGCCAGAGCGGCTTTGACCTGTTCCAATGCCGCCTTGACCATTGGCGAAGCTGTCTGTGTCTTGGTCATCACGTCCTGCTTGGCAACCTTCTGCTGCTCCATCGTTGTCATGGCCACTGTCAGATCTTTCATTTTCTGATCACTGGATGTCACGACAGCTTGTGCGTCCTGCATTGTCTTCTGTGCAGCCGCCATCAGATTCTGTTTTTCCTGCAATGCAGCCTGAACCTGCAGGGATGTCAACTGAACTTCGTCCCGTTTCTTCTTTGCTGCATCAAGAGCATTCAGTTCATCACGCAGAGCAATGTAATGCTGGAGACGTGGGACCAAATCATTTGCTCGCTGCAGTTCTTTCTGAGCTGCGGCGACAAGCTGTTCCATGCTCGTGGTTGTCTGAATCGAAGTGTTGTGTGCGGCTGTGACTGCATCCAGCACACCCTTAGCCGTGACAATCGCAGCTTCATCAACAGGGACCTGCTTCTTCTGAACTTCGATGTTGGCAGCAACACTGACCACGTTGGCCTTCGCTGTCGCCAAGTCGGTTTCAGTCGTCTTGAGTTCGGTTTCTCGAGCGACCACCTGAGCCTTCAACAGCTCGACAACCTTCTTCAATTCTTCGTCAGCCTGCATCATTTCTGAGGCTGCAGCCGACTTTTCTGTCGCAGCTTTGAGTTCCGGAATTGCTTTCTGCAAAGCAGCAATTGTGACTGGCAGATTCGTTTCCTTCGCTTGCTCAGCGACCAACTTTTGTTCTTCAGCAACGACCAGAGATTTCTGATCTTCCAGCTTCTTCTGGCTTGCTGCATAAGCAACATTCGCAGCATCAAGCTTGGCTTTCAACTCAGTCTGAGTTGCAACAGCCCCTTGATGAACTGCTGTCGCCGCAGTGACTTTCTCTGTCGCAGCCGTAACAACAGCCGGAGCCTGTGCGATGCGTTCTTCGAGAGTCGGAGGATTCGTGCTCAACTGGCCAATTCGAGCCCCGTCCGCTGCGTTCCAAACTCGAACTTCGCCCGTGTAGTCGCCCGCGATAACTCGGTTTGTTTCATCGCAATGAGTGGCCTCAAGAGCAAGATCGTTGAATGCTTCGAAGCTCAGCAGGGCTCCGCCGTTACCGTCCCAAAGCTTGGCGATCCGATCGCGACCAGATGTCGCCAAACGTCCGTCGCGGCAATACTCCACAGAGAATGCTCCGCCAGCATGAGCCGCCCACGATTTGATCTGACCGCCGTTTTCCATCTCCCACAAACGAACGGTCGTGTCTTCGCTGGCTGACGCCAAAACGTTTCCGTCGATACGCCAGGAAACCGAATTGACGGCTCCCGTATGCCCGGTAAGCGTCAAGTATTCACGGCCTGTCTGAGCTTCCCAAACGAGCAGTCCACCGCTTCGGTCGGCAGTGCCGAGCAGCACGCCATCCGGGCTGAACTCAAGAGAATAAATCCAGTCCGTGTGCTTCTTGCATTCGTAAGCCAATTCACCAGTGGCAGTGCTGTAGACACGCACAACTTTTTGCGGACCGCCGAGGGCAACCAGAGTCTGATCAGCACTAATGTCAGCAGCCAGAACTTCGTCGAGTTCATCTCCGACCGTCATCACGCGTTCGCCCGTGCGGATATCCCATACAACGCAGAGCCCCTTCGAAGCACCTCGACCACCACCCGCCAGCAAAAGTCCACCGTTGCGGCTGAACTTTAGAACTCGCGGACGACCTTCCGGGAAAGGAAGTACACCGAGTTGTTCGAGCGTTTCCGTGTGGTAGAGCACCACTTGCTTCTGCCCCGCAACGGCCACAAGCTTCGACCATGGATTTGTGGCAATCGCTGACACGGCCGTCGTTGCTGCGGTGTGAACCACTGGCTCCAGATTGAGAACGTCCGGCATCGGAGCAGGACCTTCCGGGCGAGCCCCGGCGGAGACATCAACGGTCAGCGCTGCGTTATTCTTCTTTGGAAGCATCACTTTGCTGGATGCTGTTTCCGGAGCGCCGCCTTCGATCCACTTGCGAACAATCTCCAGTGTCTCATCGGGCAGCTTGTCGGCGTTCGGTGGCATGAACGGTTCGCTCTGATGCGACATCAGGCTATACATATAGCTAGCACCCGAATCGCCCGGCTGAATCGAAGCTCCGGACGCTCCGCCCTGCATCAGAGAAGAGTACGAGGACAGGTCCAGATCGGAACTTTTCTTATTGGTATTGTGACAGGAAAGGCATTTGTCACGCAGGATCGGTTTAACATGGTCCTCGAAGTTGATCTTCTCCTGACCAACAACAGTGCCGGAGGCAAAGTGCAGAGCCAGCAACGTGATGCCAGCCGACAATGAGGATAATCGCTTCATCGTTTCAAACTCCCATGCACCAAATCAATGCCGCAGAATTACGACAGTGTCATAGTTTCGGCAAAATCTGCCACACCACAAAAGACTTCACAGAGCCCGCACACCACATTTCTTACCCATCCTGAGCAAGCGGGATTCACCAGGGCGATCAATCCCTATAACCGGCCCGAAGACAGCAAACAAAGGCGGAACATTGTTCCGCCTTTGATGATCACGGGGATTTGGTAAAAACTAGTGGTTGAACAGGAACT
>CAIJTV010001151.1:0-1570 GCA_903823635.1 uncultured Planctomycetaceae bacterium | reverse complement strand
CCGGTGCGCACTTACATTCCGGAAGCAGGCGGAGACATCATTGCGATTCGCTTCGTCGATCCGGACTCTGCCACACAGATTGCCATTGAACCGCTCGCGGTCGGCTCGACAGTACTGACATTGTGGTTCCCTAATCCGCAGGCTGAGGATGGAGAAGAGGCGATTTCATGGATGGTGAACGTTACCGAAGATCCTCAGGCGGGCCGTCGCTATGAAGAGCTTTTGAGTAATCTTGAACGCGACGTTAATCGTGCGTTTCCCAACAGTGCTGTGACGCTGAATTATGTCGGCAGCCAGGTCGTTGTGCGAGGCCAGGCAAAAGATGTCGAAGAGTCGACGCAGATTCTGCGAATCGTGTCGGCCAGTCTGCCCAATGAAGATGTCGTTGAGAAACTGCCAGTCAATCTGAATGAGGTCGGCTTCTTCACAGTGCCAACGCAGCGAGTTGAAGACGCAGGTTCACTGACCGGAGCATTCAACGGAGACACCGCCAGCGGCGTCAATCAGGGGCGAATCAATAACAGCATCGTGAACCTGCTTGAAATTGCGGGGGTGCATCAAATCATGCTGAAGGTCACCGTTGCCGAAGTCAATCGCAGTGCTTCGCGTGCAATCGGAGCGAATCTGGAGTTCGGCAGTGCGGGCGATGCTGCTCGCTTTTTTACCTCTTTGGGTGCTCCAACTGGTGGAGCTTCGTTCGTCGTCAATCGAGGCGATTTTGATCTGGCCATTCGCGCTCTGAAGGAAATGAATCTGGCGCGATCACTGGCGGAGCCGACACTGACGACACTAAATGGTCAGGAAGCGAACTTTAACGTCGGCGGCAGTTTTCCAGTGCCGGTTGTGACCGGTCAAACGGCGGCTGGTCTTCAGGGCGTCGAGTTCCAGGAGTACGGGGTTCAGTTGAACTTCGTGCCAATCGTGACGGATCATGATCGTATTCGACTCACTCTGCGGGCCAATGTCAGTACTCGGGATGAAAGTGCAGGGACGCAGTTTGGAGAGTCAGATGTTCCAGGCCTGAATTCTCGCACATTCCAGAACACTGTGGAGCTGCGTGAAGGCGAAACAATTGCGGTGGCCGGATTGATCCAGACGAATTTAGGCAGTCGTTCGCGTCGAATGCCTTTTCTGGGTGACCTTCCGTTCGTCAATCGTTTGTTCTCGAACGACGGTACCTCCTACGACGAGCAGGAACTGATCGTGCTCGTCACGCCCTATCTGGTGAATCCCGTGGACAGCAAAACAACTCCACTTGCGTTACCCGGGTCGGACTATTACGAACCAGATGACGTGGAGTTCTTTCTTAAAGGCAGCTTGACGGGGCATCTGGACGAGGATTATCGAAGTCCTGTGCGAACCGATATCCACAAGATGAAAGCTTTTCGTCGCTGTGAACAGAAAATGATCATTGGGCAGCCCGGCCATTCCAATGGACTCTTGTGCCCACCGGGACTCTCTGCCGCAGAAACATCACTACCCGCGTACTCAGGAGTCCAGCCATGAGTCAACAGCACACGGAACCTCTTGAAGTTTTGCTCGGAGCCGCGATCCTGTCTCTCTCGGAGAT
>CAIJTV010001150.1:0-4378 GCA_903823635.1 uncultured Planctomycetaceae bacterium | reverse complement strand
GGTCAGCCTTCGATCAATACCGTTGTGTGTGAACGTCAGCTTCGTGTGATCCAGCCCAAGCAGATGCAGGATTGTCGCATTGAGATCGTGAATCGACAGGACGTTCTCAACCGCTTTGAAGCCAAGTTCATCGGTCACACCATGACTGACACCGCGTTTGACACCAGCTCCCGTGAGCACGGCCGTGAAGCCGTTCGGGTTGTGATCTCGCCCGAACGCACCTTTCTGAAACATCGGCATGCGGCCGAATTCTGTGCACCAAACGACCAGCGTATCTTCCAGTAATCCTCGCTGCCGAAGATCGCGAATCAGAGCGGCGGACGGCTGATCCATGATGCGACCGTGAATGTCGTATTGTTCTCGCAGAGCCGAATGGCCGTCCCAGTTCAGTCGCCCCGCACTGGCGTAAGCTCCGTTGAAGAGCTGGACAAATCTCACGCCTTTTTCGATCAGGCGACGTGCCAGAATGCAGTTGCGAGCATACCCGGTTTTGATCGGATCGTTCGGATCATCTGCGCCGTACATTTTAAGGACGTGCTCAGGTTCGGTGGACAAATCACTGATCTCGGGAACGGACAACTGCATCTTTGCGGCCAGTTCGTAACTGGCGATACGAGCCGCCAGATCCGAATCGCCCGGATTCAGTTTGAGATGTTCCTCGTTGATTCTTCGCAGAAGATCGCGAGCCGCCAGGTCCTTGCCGCCACTGATCGATGCGGGTGGACTGAGATTCCGAATCGGCTGGCTGGAATTAAACGCTGTTCCCTGAAACACGGCCGGCAAAAATCCGGGCCCCCAGTTGTTAATACTCGCCTGCGGAATTCCGCGCGGATCCGGGATCGCCACGAACGAAGGCAGGTCCTGATTCTCACTGCCCAGCGCGTAAGTGATCCAGGCACCGATGCTAGGGAAGCCGTCCTGCACAAATCCGGTGGAAAGAAAATTCTCGGCGGGCCCATGAGTGTTCGTTTTGCTGGTCAACGTGTGTACAAAAGCGAAATCGTCAACCTGCTGTGCGAGGTGCGGAATCATGTCCGACACCATCTTGCCCGTTTCTCCATAGGGGCGAAACTCATACTGAGGCTTCGCAAGATTTCCGGCGGGACCCTGAAATGTTACCGACGGACCTCCGGGCATCGGTTTGCCGTCTTGTTTGATCAATTCCGGCTTATAGTCCCACGTCTCAAGCTGGCTGCATGCTCCTGCACAGAAGATGACGAGGACGTTTTTGGCCTTCGCGTCATAATGCCCTTGTCGCGGCGCGTGAGGCCGCGAAGGATCAATCTTTGGAGCGTTCGCCATATCCGCTGCCAGCAGTCCCTGCTGATTCAACATCTGCGTCAGCGCAATGGCTGAAAGAGATGACGCGGTCTGAGCAAAGAAGTCGCGTCGCTGAAGCAAACCGCGTCCGGCATGCGTGAGTGGCTGAGTGTTGAATTTCATAGATGTCACCAATGGTGGATTTCAACCGGTTCAAAACACGTCACGGAATAAACAGAAATTCGCTGCTGTTGAAGAGAACTCGACAAAGCGTCGCCAGTCCGTGTTCACGAACAACGGCTTCCGCAGCAGTCTTCTCTGTCTCGGATGGCTTTCGTCCCACACTGATCTCAAAGGCGGAACTGACTTGAGCCTCAAGGCTGGTCGCTCCGGTCGCCACGATTCTGGCCGCAAACCTTTCCGATTGATCTGCCACAAACGGACTATTAAAGAGATTGAGCGCCTGAATGGCCGTCGTTGAGCGACCTCGCCGCGGCATTGACTGTCCGGCATCGGGACAATCGAATGCTCCAAACACAGGCACTTGTTCCATACGAACCTTGTGAGAATAAATCATGCGGCGCATTTCGTTGGGAGTGAACTCCTCAAGCGGCGGGAACCCATCCAGTCCGCCACGCGACTTGAAGAAGCTAAATCCCGGTCCACCCATTTGCAGATTCAGTTCACCACTGGTTGACAACAGGCAGTCTCGAATCGACTCACTTTCCATGCGGCGTGAGGTGAATCGCCAGAGTAGCTCATTGTCGCGATCGAGTTCTGCGGCCCGACTATCGATGAGACTTGCTTGCTGATAGGTCGCTGAGTTCAGAATCAGGCGATGCATGTGCTTGATCGACCAGCCACTGCGAATAAACTCGGCAGCCAGCCAGTCGAGTAACTCAGGGTGCGACGGCTTTGCTCCATTCACGCCGAAGTCACTGGGAGTATCGACGAGTCCTCGGCCAAAATGGTTGAGCCAGATTCGATTGACCATGACTCGAGCCGTCAACGGATTGTTCGGCGATGCAATCCAGTTGGCCAGATTCAGACGACGCTGTTGCTCGGCCGTCAGCGTCCCATCGTTATTGGATGCTGCGCCACTGGGCGACAAGATGCTGTCCAATGTGGACTCTGCTGCCACAGAATTCAACGCTGAGAACACCACGGGAATCGCTGGTGTCGTTGCGTCCATCTTTTGTTCCGGGTCGCCTCGTTGCAGAACATAAGTCATATCGGGTTCACGAAATGTTCCGCCAAAAACCATCGCAGGCGTTTCCAGAGCCGTCTTTTGAGATCGCAGATTCTCCAGTTCAGAAACTAACTCAGAAAGATTCGCCGGAGCGTCCGCTGGCTGACTTCGTACAAGAGCCTGCACGGCGTCGAATGGAACTCCCATGGGAACTCGATCTTCATGGCGAGCAACTGTGGTCCAGTTTTGACCGTCCAGCGATGTGGTGATTTCATATCGAATAGGGAGCCGATCCGGGAATTTCCCTTTTCGATCACGTCCCCAGACGACTCGATCAATCTCCGTCGCTTCCGGCAATTCCAGTTGAACCCAGCCGCCACCGTGCTGGTTCGAGATCCAGCTATGATCGTTGCCGTACTGCCCGTCATTGATATGCGGCAACTGATGAATGCCAATGTCGGAATAGTTGCCGGAAGATGTCGGCTTTACGCCGGCCGAAGCCAGTGCCAGATTTCGTCCGGGAATTCTGCTCGAGTAGATCTCCAGCTCATCCAGGCAGGGTTCGTGCTGATTATTGTTGATGGTCTCAAAAGTCGTGAAGCGAACAAAGCGTGCCACCACGGGAGTGAAGTGCTCGATGTTCTGCACGGGACTCACTGGTGCACGAAGACCGGGTAGAGCATCCAACGAAGCCTTGCCGTCACCAGCCAGGACCGGCGGCGGGACTTCCTGTAACACGATTACGTCCGCTGTGATTCCCGTTCCCGTATCACCACCGCGCAGGATGATCTTTGACGCTGAGGAAAGTTCGATTTGGCCGACGTTCTTTAGACCGCTCCAGAGCGGAACCTGTTCGGTCTGTCCTTCGGTGACATTGGCGAGATAATATTGGTCGACGCGAGCCAGCTCAGTTTGATCTTCTTGTGTACTCAGATCGCCGTCTCGGTCCAACACATAGCGAGCATCCCGAGTATGCACGCCGCTGCCGTGAGCACCCCACGAAAGCCATAAGTGAAAGTGTCCGGCGACTCCAGGGTTGTAAGTCATGACATCTTCGCCGGAAACATTATTCCACCACGTGTATCGCCCCTGACTGATATTGGCTACGCGTAGAAGCGTACCGATCTCATCCTTGTAGCCAGGTTTTGTTCCGGCAGGATTTGTCCCCGGCCCGTTCTCCTGCTTCAGATAGGTCACGACGGCCTTGTTCTCTTCATCAAGCAGCAAAGTCCGTCCGTCCCGCGCGAGGGGTTCATAGGACTGCAACTGAGTTTGTAACAAGGTGATCCTTTGATTTAGCTCAGCGGCCTGAGATTTCTTCTTCTCAAAATCTGCGTCACGAAGCGGACGATCGCCGTATTCAACGCCTGCAAAATACGCCTGCAAGGAGTAGTAATCTCGTGCGGTGATCGGATCAAACTTGTGATCATGACATCTCGCGCAGCCGATCGTGAGACCCAGCATTGTGCTGCTGGTCCCAACGATGATTTCATCCAGGGCATCCTGTCGAGCCAGGCGTTTTGAGACATCATCGGCTCCGATCTGACCCGGCAACAGCACCGCTGACGCGACCATGAATCCGGTGGCGGCGTCGGCGTTGAACACATCACCCGCCAATTGTTCTCTTACGAACTGATCGTAAGGCTTGTCTTCGTTCAGAGCACCGATCACATAGTCTCGATAGTGCCATGCGTTATCACGCGGGGTATTCACTTCAAAGCCATGAGTGTCCGCATAACGAATAACGTCCAGCCAGTGCTGAGCCCATCGCTCGCCATAATGCGGACTAGCCAGCAGTTCTTCGACCAGATTTGACCATGCATTCGGACTGTTGTCATTCACGAACTGAGCAATCCGGTCTGATGTCGCGGGCAGTCCGGTCATGTCCAAAGTTGCTCGACGAATTAATGTTCTGCGATCGGCCGGAGC
>CAIJTV010001149.1:0-3020 GCA_903823635.1 uncultured Planctomycetaceae bacterium | reverse complement strand
CTACTTGCTGTCACCGCATTCCCGGCGAGGCTCATGGCCCTATGACTTCGGAACTTCAGCCGGAGGCAATGCACTGAGGCCGACTCCGCTGTACGTAAAGCCGCGAGCGGCCATTTTTCGGCGGTCGTAAAGATTGCGTCCGTCGAAGATCACCGGAGCCTTCATCTTCAGCTTGATGTAGTCGAAGTCCGGATTTCGGAATTCGTTCCATTCCGTCACGATCGCAATCGCATCCGCGCCTTCGCAGGCATCGTAGTGGTGAATACAGTACTCAACGGTATCCCCGATTTCCTTGCGGACATTCTCGAGGGCCACAGGATCGTGGACACGAACTTTGGCACCGGCTTCCAGTAAGCTGTGAATCAATACCAGTGACGGAGCTTCTCGAATGTCGTCTGTTCGCGGCTTGAATGACAGTCCCCACACGGCAATCGTGCGACCTTTCAGATCACCGCCGAAGTGAGCCGACAGCTTTCTGAACAATACGTGCTTCTGCTGATCGTTCGTCTCATCAACAGTTCGCAGAATTCGCGGCTCGACACCGTACTCTGCAGCCAGCGAAGCCAGGGCGCGAACGTCTTTGGGGAAGCAGGAGCCGCCGTAGCCGACGCCAGGAAAGAGAAATGAAAAGCCGATTCGAGCATCATGGCCGATACCTTTGCGGACTTCATTGATATCCGCACCGACCTTTTCGCAGATGTTGGCCATTTCGTTGATAAAGCTGATCTTCGTCGCCAGCATGCAGTTGGCCGCGTACTTGATCATTTCGGCACTCTCGATGCCGACTGTAATGAATGGCTTTTCTGTTCGCAGGAACGGCTTGTAAACTTCCTGCAGGACATCAGCTGCTTCGGCATCATCGACACCGACGACGACTCGATCCGGCTTCGTGAAGTCGTCAATCGCCGCGCCTTCTTTCAGGAACTCCGGGTTGGACGCGATCGAAAATTGTGTCTGAGTTTTGGACCGTATCCATTCGGCAACTTTGCGATTGGTGCCGACCGGGACAGTGCTTTTGCAGATGACGATCGTGCCTGGCTGCAGATAAGGAGCCATGTTCTCAGCCGCAGCTTTGACATACTTCAGATCTGCCGCGCCTGTTTCATCCTGAGGTGTTCCCACACAGATGAAGACGCACTTTGCCTTGCTGATCGCCTCTTCGTAGTTGGTTGTAAACTTCAGGCGTCCGGAGGCCGCGTTACGTTTCACCAGTTCTTCAAGACCTGGCTCATAGATTGGCACGCCGCCTTTGTTCAGCAGGTCCACTTTTCGCGTGTCTACGTCCAGACATGTGACATCGTTGCCGCTTTCCGCGAAGCAGGTTCCTGTCACGAGCCCAACGTAACCAGTTCCGATCATAGTGATCTTCATTGTTTTCCTCCAGGGACCGGTCCCTGAGTCATGTCGGGACACTGCCCGAAATTACAAATGTCTATTGTTAATTTCCGTTGAACGTCTCTGCATGTTCATCGAGTTCCTTCACGACGGCTGGTGAGAACTGCTTGTCGACAATTTCGGCGATCTGTACTCGTTCTCCAGCGATTCCAGCAGGGCCTCAAGGCGATCCACACTTTCATTCGTGCTGCTGGACATTGGGCGATCCGCCTGACGAGGCAACTGTATACGATTCTTTACGCTGTCTGCAACAAACACCGGACGACTGCGAACCTGATCATAAATCCGAATCACGTATTCACCCAGAATGGAGATCCCCAGTGCATTCAACGCGCCGAAGAACGACGCGGTGATGATCATTGAGGTCCAGCCGGGGATCGCCAGTCCGGTCATCATCTTGTGCCAGAGGACAAATCCAATTGAGCCGGCGCAAACGCTGGCCGAGACTGCTGCGATCACGTAGAAGAACTTCAGCGGGAATCCGGAGAAGGAGAAAATCGCCGTCTTGGCAAGGCGAAAAAGTCCTCGCAGGGAAACTCGTGGCTGATCGTCGTGCCGTGCGGCTCGTTCTACAGCAACTCCCGTCTGATTGAACCCCGCCCAGCTTCTCAGGCCCGGAAAAAATCGATCACGTTCCGGAAGCTGAAGCAATGCGTCGACAACCTTGCGATCCATCAGTCCGAAGTTACCTGCATCAGCCGGAATCGGGCTGTCAGCAATCGAATTCAGGACTCGATAGAAGCTGTAGAATAGAAAACGCTTTCCTGCGTTTTCCTTCCGATTGACTCGCTGCGCATAGACGACGTCGTAACCACTTTCCCATTGATCAAGGAATCGAGGAATCGCCCTCGGATCATCCTGCAGATCAGAGTCCATGACAATGACAACATCGCCCGAGCAATACTCAAGCCCGGCCTGAACCGCCGGCTGATGTCCGAAGTTTCGCGACAAGTGAACCACGACGATGTGATCATCGGCTGCAGCCAGAGCATTCAGTTGGTCGCGTGAGCCGTCTTTGGATCCATCGTTGACGTACACAATTTCAAACTGCAGGAAATCATCCTGCATGACTTCCACGATCTGCCGCGTCAGTTCACTCAAAATCGCGACTTCATTAAAAACCGGCAGCACTACGGAGACGACAACTGATCGTCGGTCCCGTTGCTCAGAGGGAAACGGCATAATCATTTCTGCAGAACTCCCGCCAGCGAAAGCCCCGTTGGTACTCCCAGGTGTTTCAAACACCATCGTTCAGCGGCTGCTGCTGTCAGCAAAGCACGATTGGTGAATTCAGAAACGTGTGGAAAGTCAGGCTGCGTACGTTTCGGAAACAATTTCTCCCAACCTCTGACAGCAACCGCTGCAGGCATGGTGAAACTGTTCCAATAATTGAGCCATGAAACTCGAAAGTCGGCCGCATTGGCATGCTGCCGAAATTCCTTGACGGTGTAGCGACGATAATGCCCCAGCTGCTCATCCCAGCGACTGAAAAGCCACGGATGAGCCGGCACAGTAACGATGACGGCTCCTCCATCTTCAAGAGCCGCATGCGCGTGTCGCAGGACTAATGCAGGATCTTCAACGTGTTCAAGCACGTCCAGTAGAACGACGGCTCTCAGAGATTT
>CAIJTV010001148.1:0-2605 GCA_903823635.1 uncultured Planctomycetaceae bacterium | reverse complement strand
GTCGATCTCATCAATCGCCGTTTGGAAACGTTTGGACGCGAGGTCGTAGTTCTTCGCGAATGCCGTCTTGAACGTCTCGAGATCGGTTTCGAAGTTCGTGATGTCGTTGTTCTGCGCCTTAACGAGCGCCAGCTCCGACTTGTACTTAAGCGAGTTCATCGACGCATTCCGCAGCAGCGTGATGATTGGAAGAAAGAACTGCGGTCTGACTATGTACATCTTCGGGTAGCGGTGGAACACATCGACGATCCCGGTGTTGTATAGTTCACTGTCCGGTTCGAGCAGGGAGACCAGAACCGCGTACTCGCACGTCTTCTCGGTGCGATCCTTGTCTAGCTCTTTCAGGAAGTCCTCATTCTTGTTTTTCGTCGCCGTGCGATCGCCCTCGTTCTTCATTTCGAACATAATCGAGACGATCTCAGTGCCTGCCTCATCCGAATCGCGAAAAATGTAATCGCCCTTGCTGCCAGTCCGCGCGTCATTGTCCTTCTCGAAATATGCCCTCGGAAACGCCGTCGCTCGAATGCGGTTGAATTCGGTCTCGCAGTGTTGCTCGAGGGTTTCTCCAATCATCTTGGTCGACAAGCGAGCCTTCATGTCCCGGAGACGCTCGATTGCGTCATCGCGATCCTTGATCTGCGTTTCGTACTTGTCTTGTAGCAGTTTTTCGGAGAGCTGTTTCTCAAGCTCTGCTTGTTTAAGGCCGCTCTTGAGTTCGTCGCGCTCCTTCTCGACAGCCCCGACTGCCTCAGTCAGGGCGAGCTTCTGGCCGATGTCGCCCGCATGGAGCTTGGCCTTCAGATCCTGGATCTCGGCGTCTTTGGCGGCGGCAGTCTTCTGCACTTCGGTCTCGAGCCTTGCCTCGGCCAACTTGGAAACAGCTTGCTGATCATGCTTCGCCTGCTCAAGTTCGTTAGCAAGGGCATTGCGTTCCTTTTCGACGGCGCCAAGGGCTTCCGTCACGGCAAGCTTCTTCGCGACCTCTTCAGCATCGAGCCTGGCCTTCAGGTCCTGAATCTCGGCGTCTTTGGCGGCGGCAGTCTTCTGCAATTCGCTGGCGATCTTGGTCTCGGCCAGCTCGATGGCATTCCGCTTGTCCTGCTCAGCCAGCTCAAGCCGCTCGTGTAACTGCTGTTCGAACTCGCTGTCGCGAACCTGCTTCAGGATGTCCGAGTATCCGGCATCGTCAATCTTGAATGCTTTCGCGCAGTGCGGGCAGATGATTTCGTGCATGACTATTCACCTTCCGCCTTCGCCATTTTTTACGTAAGCATATTGGCCACTGCTGTACTTGAGGTGATCGTACAACTCCACAGGGCAGGCGTCAACGTTGCGAAGGCACCACCAGGAGAGGGGCCAGTAGCAAGCCGAGGGGCCATCCAGAGTTTATGGGCAAGTGGCAGTCATTTTGGAGCGGCTTTTCCTCGTTCGCTGTGATCGCATAGTTTGGCTACGGGTATGGATGGCCACAGCCGCGCAGCTTGTTGACGAAAACGGTGAGACCGTCATTCATGGTGCGGCCTATCAGAACTGGCCCAACCTGATTCGATTTCTGGTCACCAACGGAGCTCGGGCCGACGTCTGGAACTCGTCCAATCGCTGGGGATGGACGCCGCTGATCATTGCTCATGGTTACCGCGAAGGGAATTTTCGTCCCGATGTGGCCACGATTGAATGTCTCGAAGAGATTATGAAAGCGGCGAATCTTCCGATCCCCGAAGATCCCGGCCGCGATGTCGAAGCTAGTCAGCAAAGCTGGGACAAGAAGCCTCCGAAGAAGAGGTGAGAGTCAAGTGTGTGGCACCAAGGTTCGTCAGCTGCAATCTATGACAGCTCATTACGCATAAAAAGGGGCCCGGAAAATCTGCCGTTGTGAATTGTCGTTTGGCGAACAAGTTTGGATGGCCCCGGCTATGGGCGCAACCGGACGCAGCGGCCGATTTAGAATTTGAACGCCGCAAAAGCATTCTCTACAGTCGTGGCTATCTCGCTAAGTCCACGACGGACAGCTTCGTCAACACTCATCGTTGCGTCAAAACTAATATTCTGAGAATCACCATCTCCCTTGGCCGACCATCCGCCATTGCGTAACGCTGCTAACGCCTTGCTTTTCGCATTAGGTAGCTGAACAACGGGGCCATCTGAACAACGGGGCCATCCAAAATGAATTGACAGTTCGGAGTTAGAGAAGTACCCTACGGCACGTCAAGCAACCTCAATTGAATTGGGAAAGAAGTCATGGCACGAGTCAATCGGCGTGAGATTTTGTCGGCTAGTGAGATTCAGGTTGTGCATTGCGTCAATCGGTGCGTGAGGCGGGGATTTCTGTGCGGCGTCGATGAGCTCACGGGAAAGAATTATGAGCATCGGCGCCAGTGGATGCGGAATCGGCTGGAGTTTCTGGCAGGGATCTTCGGTGTCGATGTGCTCGGATTCTCGGTGATGTCCAATCATCTCCATGTCATCCTGAGAAGTCGGCCGGATGTGGTGAAAGCATGGAGTGACAACGAGGCGGCTCGGCGGTGGTGGAATCTGTTTCCTCAGCGACGAAACAAGGATGGTTCCCCGGCTGAGCCTGCTGACACGGATCTCAATCACCTGATGG
>CAIJTV010001147.1:0-3144 GCA_903823635.1 uncultured Planctomycetaceae bacterium | reverse complement strand
TCCCCGAAAGTGCGTGAAGCCTCAATCTCGGCATTCGTATTTTCTGAGATCAAGTCCTGATCCGCCAGACTTTTCAGTACGTCGTTCTCGAGCGAAGTAAGCTCCCCCTTTTCCACCTCCAGAATCTGTGCGACATACTTGGAGCGAAACTGGTTCAGATCGTCGAGGCAAATAAAACTCTTGTCGTTCCATTCCGGGCGATTGGCCTGAATCAGTTTCGCAAGCGCCGTTCTCACCAGATTCCCCGGAACCAGATGGCGTTTCGGTTTCCCGCAAATCAGGCAGCAGTTCTGGTCACTCATGATCGCGTTTCCCTGAAAAATTGGGCCAGCTTGAATTCGGCATTGGGAGAGTATACCGAATCTTCGGTTCGCAAGTGTGAAGGCTCGTGAATGTCTTTTTTTCAGGCAAATCGCCGAGCATCCGCCCGACCATTTCTCACTTCTCATGTCGAGCGTTGCAACTCTTTACGTCGCCGGTGGATTGTCGTTCGAACTTGGGTTATGTTGTGGCACTCCGTGCAAAGTGATGCTTCGGAAATCAGAGATTTTCATGGCCGTTCGACATCGTCGATACAGTCTTTTGTGGTTCGAGAATTCATGCCTACAATCAAAAAGCTGCTCGTTGCTAATCGTTCTGAAATCGCTATTCGAGTGTTTCGAAGTGCTACAGAACTCGGAATTCGCACGGTCGCGATCTATTCTCATGAAGACCGATACGCTTTGCATCGATTCAAAGCGGACGAAGCTTACCGCATTGGCAAACCGGGCGAACCGATTCGCTCGTACCTGGATATCCCGGCCATCGTCGCACTGGCCAAAGAAATTGGCGTCGATGCGATCCATCCGGGCTATGGATTCCTCTCTGAACGCCCCGAATTCGCTCGGGCCTGCGAAGAAGCCGGCATAAAGTTCGTTGGTCCGTCCGTCGATTGCCTCGAATCACTCGGCGACAAAACCGCCGCGCGAAGTATTGCGATGCAGGCAAATGTTCCCGTGCTGGGCGGAACCAAGGATTCGATCGAATCCGTCTCCGAAGCCCGAGCGAAAGCCACAGAAATTGGCTTCCCGGTCATGATCAAGGCCGCCAAAGGTGGTGGCGGGCGTGGCATGCGTGCCGTCAAGACCGTCGCCGATTTTGATCAGGCCTTTGAGTCAGCTCGCAACGAAGCCCGAACCGCCTTCGGTTGCGCGGACGTGTTTATCGAGAAGTTCATTGCCCGTGCCAAGCATATCGAAGTGCAACTGCTGGGTGACGAACACGGCAACCTCGTGCATCTGTTTGAACGTGACTGTTCCGTTCAGCGTCGGCATCAGAAAGTTGTCGAACTCGCACCGGCTCCAAACCTGTCGAAGTCTCTGCGCGATGGCATTCTGGATGCCGCCGTAAAGATCGGCAAAGCGGTCAATTATTCGTGTGCTGGAACCGTCGAGTTTCTCGTCGATGTGGATGCCGATAAGTTTTACTTCATCGAAGTGAATCCTCGTATTCAGGTCGAACATACGGTGACGGAAGAGATCACCAATATCGATATCGTGAAGTGCCAGATCCTGGTGGCTCAGGGAATGAAACTGGCCGACGAAGAAATCGGTCTTGGAGATC
This sequence comes from uncultured Planctomycetaceae bacterium, assembly GCA_903823635.1. GTDB lineage: Bacteria > Planctomycetota > Planctomycetia > Planctomycetales > Planctomycetaceae > SXXK01. Next base: position 1,542 of record CAIJTV010001147.1, on the reverse strand, counting down.
AGAAGGAAATTCGCACCAACGGTTTCGCCGTGCAATGTCGAGTCACGACGGAAGACCCGGCCAACAATTTCATGCCCGACTACGGCCGCGTGACACATTATCGTTCCTCCGGTGGCATGGGCATTCGGCTCGACGCCGGCAGCGCGTTTTCCGGTGCGGTTGTGAATCCGTTTTATGATTCGCTGCTGACCAAAGTGACAACTCGCGGACGCCGCTTTATCGACGCGATCCATCGCATGGACCGCACTCTGAAGGAATTCCGAATTCGCGGCGTGAAGACCAACATTCCGTTCCTTGCCAAGGTGATGAATCACCCGACGTTTGTGAACGGTGACTGCACGACTCGATTTATCGATGAGACTCCGGAACTGTTCCAGTTTGATGTTCGCAAGAACCGTGCGACTCGTCTGCTGTCCTTCCTCGCCGAGACCATCGTTAACGGTAACAGTCTGGTGAAGGGGCGACCTAAATCGCTGCGAACCGAGGCTGCACCAGTCCCTGCCGTGCCGCGTGGAGTTGCACCGCCAAAGGGAACCCGCGATAAGCTCAAGGAGCTGGGAGCAACTGGCTTCGCAAAGTGGGTGACCGAGCAGAAGCAACTGCTGATTACAGACACGACCTTCCGCGATGCTCATCAGTCTCTGCTGGCGACTCGCATGAGAACCTTCGATTTGCTGGAGGTTTCCGACGCTTATGCCCATCATTGTTCCAACATGTTCAGTCTGGAAATGTGGGGCGGTGCGACGTTTGATACGACGATGCGTTTCTTGAAGGAGTGTCCGTGGCAGCGACTTGTTCAGATGCGTGAACGAGTTCCCAATATTCTGTTCCAGATGCTGCTGCGTTCTTCCAATGCGGTCGGCTACACAAACTATCCTGATAACATCGTGCAGGTCTTCGTCAAAGAAGCGGCCGATGCGGGAATTGATGTCTTCCGCGTGTTCGACTGCCTCAACTGGCTGCCCAACATGGGTGTCGCGATGGATGCGATCGTCAACACCGGGGCGATCTGCGAAGCCGCGATCTGCTACACTGGGGATATCACCAACCCGAAACGTAACAAGTACAGCTTGAAGTACTATGTCGATCTTGCCAAGCAACTGGAGAAGATGGGTGCTCATATCCTGGCGATCAAGGATATGGCGGGCCTGTGTAAGCCAGCCGCAGCGTCTCAGTTGATCAAAACGCTGAAACAGGAAATTGGAATTCCGATCCACTTCCATACTCATGACACCGCTGGAATACAGGCGGCTTCAATTCTGGAAGGCAGCAAGGTTGGGCTCGACATCGCTGACGCAGCGATGGCTCCGATGTCCGGCGGAACTTCTCAGGTGAATCTGAACACCGTATCATGCTCGATCTAAGTCAACCATTTGTAAATGGTTTTCACCAGTTTTTTCAAATTAGTCATGTCGCAATCCTCATCCAACAATTCGTCGCCCTTGACTCACTTTGATGCGCAGGGCCAAGCGCACATGGTGGACGTTGGTGCCAAAGCCTCGACGCACCGCGTTGCGGTGGCCACAGGCGCCATCCAAATGT
>CAIJTV010001146.1:0-5553 GCA_903823635.1 uncultured Planctomycetaceae bacterium | reverse complement strand
CGTTGGCTCAGGCTCTGCCTTCTTGGCATCGCTGTCCTGCAGCATCCGCTTTCCGGATCCGGATTCTTCACTCGATTCATCAGACGGTGTATCGTCCTTCGGCTCCTGCGGAGGAAGATCAAACTCAATAGCATTCCCCCGTCGCCAATATCGCTGCAGACGTTCTCGGAACTCATTCAGGTCTTCGTCCGGGTTTAGATCAAAAACACGAACTCCATCATTGGCTGCGTTGGGGTCAGGAAGTTCTCCCAGCTTGATCAGCAGATCCTGGATCTCATCCATCTCAATGTTATTGGCGTTGACCAGCAGACGATTATTCTCGGTGTCGGCTTCAACCTTGAACGACGGCTCTTTGGCGGACTCCTGATTATTCATCCCGCCGAAATCAAAGAACCCGTAGCGCCGTGACATCGGGTTCTCTTCTTTCTGCTCTTCCTTGCCCATCAGCAGACGAATCGTGCCGGCCACATATTCTGCGTCCAGCCGTCGCAAGGGAATCACTTCGATCTTCCGTGAAGACTGGTCCAGCTTTTCGACCAAAGAAGAAATCGTGAGATGATCGGCTAACGTGGCCCAGGCAATAATGGATCGTTTCTGCTTGTCGACTTTCAGGACTGTTGCGGGATCCAGATCGCCGAGTTGCTGCAGCAGGTCTGCCAGTGTCTGGGGATCGATGGATTCCAGCCGGTAGATCTTCATCCGATTAATGTTGTCCAGCAAACTGCCTTCGCGGCCGCTGACAACATCGATTTGTTCGATGGCCTTTTCGATAATGGCCATCTGATCCGGAGCGGCCTGAGCCAGAATCATGTTCTCTTTCTGATTCAGGACCAGCCGGGTTTCCACTTTGGTTTTGGTGCCTGCTGCTCCGCCCGCGGCACCGGCCTGCGCAGCAGCCTGCTGCATCTGCTGCTGCATTTGCTGCATCATCTGCATCATCATGTTGGGATCCATTCCACCACCACCACCTACTCCACCGCCAGCAGCGTCGCCTCCCGGCCCCTGCAGTTTCAGCAACTCACGAAGCATCTTGATGACGTCATCGGCTCGCCGATTCTCCAAATGAAACGCGCGGACCAACTGTTCTTCGCCATCCTTGGATTGTTCCGATTCGATCAACTCCCACAGTTGCCGCAGGCTGATTGCGGTGTCGATGACTTCCAGACGATTGGTGCGGCTGAGCTTATGAATCTGCCCGGCGGAACTGAGCATCGGCTTGAGTTCTTCGACAGCCTCATCAGCAATCAACCAGTCCAGATCAAACGACACTTTGCACATTGTATGATCCGGCAACTTGGCCAGCATCTCCGGGGTGACTCGTTGCACCATCGCCGGATTGAGTTCTTTGACTTTGATGATCGACATGACTTCGCCGGTCACGATCATCGTGAAACCACGACTGAGCAAATGCCGGTTGATCAGATCGCGAGCTTCCTCCATGGTGTATTCGCGCGTCGTGATCAGATTGAGAGAATCACCCGGAAGCTCCTGCCAGTCGAGCGACAGCGCGGACGCATCAGACAGCCATTGCAGCACCGGCTCCCATGGCTGACCTTTGATGTTGAAGGAAACCTTACCTTCCGGGTTCTTGCGAATCTCCGTATCGATTGGCTGCGGCACGAATTTGTCGGCCGTGGGACGTTTCACGGCCGCATTTGCTGATGCGTCTGCTGGCTTTGATTCTGTGCCGGGCGTAGGCTGCCCAGGCATTGGCATCGGAGTTGAGCCATCAGTCGGCGGGGTCGCAGGCGTCGCTGACTGGGGCGATGCAAGCGTTGGTGACTCACTCACAACTGCATCCGAGACAACTGCAGCGGCCGCAGGTTTGAGCTCATCTGCGGCCAGGACCGCGTGAACCGTCAGCAACTCGCAGGCAGCGATCACTGCAAAGATCTGAAGTCTGCGATTGAGGCTCATTGTTCGACTGGTGATCAACGTAAGCTCCCGAGTGGCACTGGTCGCCATGAAATTCTTGACAAGACGATGAGGAAGTTTCATGGGCAGAACCGTCGAACAGTCCCAAATGATTTGACATACCATTCATTCGGGACACAGGTTTCTGAAGACCGAGCGGCCAGGAGATTTTGTCTGGCCATTGTCCGGATACCCCTCTCAAAATCAACTTCTGTTGCCGGAATTACCCTGGGTATAGCAGCTGATCACCGCTGGTTTCGGAAAATTCCGACCTTGAGGGCCCCTGAGCCTCCGAAAACCTCGGACCGAAAACCCTTTCGCCGCCTCCACTTGCCTCCGGAACTCGCAATCCGCATCATCCGGCTCCTTTGTCGCCCGACCACCGATTCTCACGCTGATTTGTTGTCAAAATGACCGTGTCCCTGCCCATTGATGTCGTCCTGCCGGACCTTGTGGCCGCGTTGAAGACGGCCAATTGCGTTGTTTTGCGAGCCCCCGCCGGGGCCGGCAAGACGACTCGAGTTCCTCCCGCACTGCTGATGGCCGGGCTGGCTGGCAGCAAAACGGCTAGGAAAACCAACGGTCAGATCGTGATGCTGGAACCTCGCCGCATCGCTGCCCGAACTGCTGCTCGACGGATGGCGTTTGAATGCGGCGAACGAGTTGGCCAGTCGGTGGGTTATCGAGTTCGCTTTGAAGAATCGGTTAGCCGGGACACTCGCATTCTGGTGGTGACCGAAGGCGTCCTGTTGCGACGATTGCAGGACGATCCGTTTCTGGAAGACATCGAGATCGTCGTCTTCGATGAATTCCACGAACGACGGCTCGACAGCGATCTTGCTCTGGCCATGGTTCGGCGAGTTCAGCAGACCGTGCGGCCTGAACTTCGGATTGTTGTGATGTCGGCCACATTGGATCCGACTGCGATCGCAAAGTATCTCGGCGATTGTCCAATCGTCGAAAGCGAAGGCCGACTGCATCCGGTTCGTATCGACTATCTTCGCCCCGGAGATTTGCGCGCGGGCGAACGTCAGCACATGACAGACCTTGCGACTCGTGGTGTCGAAACCGTACTGCAGCAAACGACCGGCGATGTGCTTGTTTTTCTTCCCGGTGTCGGCGAGATCATGAAGACTCGCACGGAGCTTGAACCCCTCTCTCGCCGACACAATCTGGAAGTGCTGCCACTCTTTGGTGACATGACGCCCGAGGAACAGGATCGAGTTCTCTCGCCATGTGATCGTCGCAAGATCGTGCTGTCGACCAACGTCGCCGAGACCTCCGTGACGATTGAAGGAGTGACGGCCGTCGTCGATACCGGTCTCGCGCGGCAGATGAATTTCGATGCGGATGTGGGACTCGATCGACTGGAACTCACCCCCATTTCCAGGGCCTCAACCGATCAGCGGGCCGGGCGAGCTGGGCGTACTCAGCCGGGTATCTGCCTGCGATTGTGGGAAGAGTCGGCTCAACGACGTCGCCCGGATTTCGATGCGGCCGAGTTGCATCGCGTTGATCTTTCTTCGGCTGTATTGCGGCTGTTCGCATGGGGCGAAACGGATATCGCGGCGTTTCCGTGGTTCGAATCTCCACCGCCGGAATCCATCGACCATGCCGTAAAGCTGCTGCGTTTGTTGGGTGCGATTGATGAGGCAGGCATCACATCGCTGGGACAAATGATCGTGCAGCTTCCTGTGGCTCCTCGCATCGGCCGCTTGTTGGTCGAGGCGTTTCGTCTGGGACAACCGGATCGAGCAGCCCTGATGGCGGCGATGTTGTCGGAACGCGATCCATTCCTGCGCGGCCCGTCGGCGGATCGGGCTTATCGCGGTGCTGGAAATCAGAGCGGAGGAATTCGCACCACAAGTATTCATCGTTCACGATCTGATGTTCTCGATCGATTGCACGCCGTCGAAGACTTTCTGAGTACCGGACAGACGAATTCACCATGCGGCGAAATCAATCGCAACGCCGTCCGCACGTTGACTCAAGTGGCCAAACAACTTGGCTCGTCCCTTCATGGCGAATGCGATCGCCGGTTTGCTCGTACTTCCAATGCGTCCAGCATGAGCGAAGACGCTTCCGACGAAGTTCTGCTGCGAGCACTCGTCGCGGGCTTTCCGGACCGAGTTGCTCGAAGACGTGATGTCACGAGTGACAAGGGTCTGATGGTTGGAGGTCGCGGAGTTAAGCTGGGACCGAAATCTGCCGTCCAGAAGTCTCCGTTGTTTCTCTGTGTCGACATTGATGGAGCGGGCATCGAAGCCACAGTCCGGCAAGCTTCCGAAGTACATCGCGAATGGTTGCCGCAGGCTCAGGTTCGCAGCGGTGAAGAGTTGTTTTTCCATCCAACGCAGAAACAGGTGGTGGCTCGTCGACGAGTTGCCTTCGCCGATTTGATTCTGGAGGAATCTCCAACGGCCATCACCGATCGCGAGGCAGCAGCCGAAGTCTTGTTTGAAGCGGCGAAAGGACAATTGGAGTCCGTGATTCCGGCGGACGACGATGCGTTCTCAAATTTTCTGGCTCGAGTTCGCTGCCTGAAACAATGGATGCCCGATCTGCCGCTGCCGGCGTTTGATGAATCGACGATGCTGGAAGTGCTGCACGAGTTATGTCATGGTCGCCGTTCGTTTGCCGATCTCAAGTCCGCGCCGTGGTTGTCGACGTTGCAGTCGAAGATGGACTATGCTTTGGTACAAACGATTGAGCGAGAAGCCCCGGAACGGATCACGGTCCCGACCGGCAGTCGCATGCGTCTGACTTATGAAGAAGGTCGTCCGCCAGTGTTGGCCGTACGAATTCAGGAGATCTTCGGCATGAAGGTGACGCCTCGCATCGCCGGCGGTCGTGTTCCCGTGTTGCTGCATCTGCTCGCGCCAAACATGAGACCTCAACAAGTCACCGATGATCTCGCCAGCTTCTGGGCCAATATGTATGAAGATGTTCGCAAGGAACTCAAACGACGCTACCCGAAACATTCCTGGCCAGAGGATCCATTAACCGCCCCGCCAGTGAAGAAGGGGCCGAGTGCTTGAGGAATTCCCGTCGACGGAGCGACGGGTGTACCGTACACCCGTCGCGCCGTCGACGGGATTCTTTTTTTGCTGCTTCATTAGGCCGCATGAAACCCGCACCGTAATTCGGTACACTGCAAAACTTGCAGGCGACATGCCTGTTTTGCGCTGTTTACATTCGCCCTTGCAGGGAACTTTAAGCAATGCTGCGATCGAGCCTCGTACTCGTTTCTTGTCTGGCTGCGATGACTCTTTGTGCGGCCGATGAGCTGGCGCCCAACCGTTCGCCGGAGCATTCCGCCGTCCCAATCGGCGCGGCTGTTGTGGATATCACGCCCGATTATCCCGTGCGACTCACTGGGTATGGCAACCGCATGAAAGAGTCGGAAGGTGTCGCCGCGAGGATTCATGCGCGAGCGTTGGTGATTGGCGGCTGCAAAGTAGCCGTCTCGCTCCGCCGAGACGAGCCTTTATCAACGCCGCAGAGCACAGGAACGCCAGCAGCTTCAGCGAGCGATTCGGCAACTGACAACGCGGCATTGGCGGATCAGGCGAACACTGCAAGGCTCATCTCGGCGGAGCGAGATGGCTACACTGTTCTGGTCACCGTCGACAATTGCGG
>CAIJTV010001145.1:0-1876 GCA_903823635.1 uncultured Planctomycetaceae bacterium | reverse complement strand
GGTGTGTCGATCCGCTCTCAGAGCAACGCTGTCCCCGGCGGCCAGCTTAAGTCCGCTTCCAGAAACTTCCACGTCCTTCACGAACACTGGAGCCGCTGACATCTGAGTTGCCAATCGCTCCGCTGAAGCAGCGGCATCCAATGCGACAGGCTGCTCGAAAGTTCCCCCGGTCTGATTAGCCAGAATTCCCGGAAGTTGAGCATCGACGTTTGGTCCCAACAGCAATGCGTGGAACGATACGCTGTGCTGAAGAAGCTCATCAACAAGTGAATCAAGATTCTTCACTGAAAGTTGATCAGCCGCACTGATGCCATCACCAAGATAGAGCACCGACATCGGTTCAGAAGTGTTCTCGGCAAAGGCTGCTCGCAGCCCGGATGTCAGATCGGTTGCCCCCATGGGAGTTCGGGATGCAAGTGATTTCACGGACTGCTTCAGGTCCGCTGACCCCGTCAACTGGAAGCCTTCTGTTAGCGGTTCGAAAGTTGTATCAACGGCGGCGACTTTGACCTGATGCCCAGCAGGAAGCCGCTCAATCAGAGCCGTCAGCAACTCAATGCTGCCATCTCGAAAGCGGCCGGTCTGGCTGGCGGACGTGTCAATCAGGATCACGTGGCGACGAATTTCTGCCGGGATCGCCGAGGAGCGAATCGCGACGGCGAAGTGCTGCTGCCCCGCGACGGCTGGTGTCCGAAACACAACCGCGTCGGGAGCCTGCTGCTCCGTCTTCGTGTCAGCCATTACGGCGTGGCAAAATGCCGAAACGCCCAGACCCAATGAACACAACGAACCCGCCAAATGCCGCATGAGAATTCCCCTGAGGTTCCGCAGAAGCAGACCGTCCGATGGACATGACTCGCACAACGCTCACCAAACTGAGCGCAGTCCGCGAAGTAGTCTACAGTCGTTCTCGGATGAGCAGGAAAGGAATTCCCGGTAAAAACAGGCAGAACAAAGAGGCAGGGCAAAACTCGGCACAATTGGTCGTGCGAGGTGGTCAACTCCGCAAACTCCGCTGGCAAAGAATTCTGATTTTGCGGCTCTTTTTGCATTCGCTCCAGCAATCGAGGCCCACCGAGAAAGCACCTTTCGGCATTTTCCCCAAGCCCTCCCAGCCCGAAAACACAATCAGATCGTATCAATTTTTACGGTTGTAACGCCGATACTGTCCCTGGGGGCGGCAAAGGACACGCAGATACCATTAAAAATCGAGCCGGATGCCGCGTGGGGTGGGGACCTTGAATGGTGCGGCATTCCGGCTTTTTATCTTCGCTTCTGGCGGTCATGCTGGCCGCTTTGGCGGTCTCGGTCCTTGAACGAAGAACCGATGGAGGCTCCGAGGCTCGGTTCATAAACCGGCACGAGAACTCCCCTGCCAGTCCAATCGCCAGGCACCTTCAGAGGGACAGTGATCGAGATCAAGGTTCGATCACTCGACTTCCAACGAGTCCGGATTCGGTCATCCGGTTTCAGGTGCCTCCTAATTCGCTGATCATCGTGGGCAGTCTCGATACTTCCGGGGCTGCTCATTCCCTGAGGATCAGCTCCCAGCCCGGCGGACAATGGTCGACCCGGGAGAACTACGATTCTCAAAGCCGCTGTGATCTGCAGTACATCCCGTCTATCAGACTGTCAGAGAGACACCAGAGCAGACAGAGGCCGAACGGTGATGCCGTCACGATCCCCCGTTCAATGCCCCGGAGCAGTATCCGTCAGTCTGCAGTGCATCCACTTACGGGATCACGGCAGCGTCGCTTCCTGATTCCACATTTCGAACACGACCAAGTAGCTCAGGAAGCCCGCGAGGCGTTGGCGATAGCAGAAGGATCTCGAGTCAAAGTCTACATTGACCTGTCGCTTGTCGATACTCGTTCCG
>CAIJTV010001144.1:0-4142 GCA_903823635.1 uncultured Planctomycetaceae bacterium | reverse complement strand
AGTCGGTATTGAAAACAACAGATCTGCAGTCACCGAAACAACGTGCGTGCATTTCGGGCAACGTACTTGTCTTCCAAGCAGGTTCGCCTCAACGCGACACTGATATTTGCATTGGTCGCAGCAAGCGTATGCCATGGTTGGAACTGTGGAAAGCTTTGTCGGCAGGATCGCGACTCGTCAACGCTCTTAAGGGTACATGCTGTGATCGACGGATTCAACTACAGGTGTGAGATGAGAAACCCTTACCAAACGTCGTATACGGCACGTAGGGTTTCTGACAGTCCTTATTCTGACGCATGCGACAATTCAATGCTTTTGTTAGGGCCATGCCCTATCTCCCTGGTCGTTCGCATGGTCCCGGATCGGGCCCGCCAGTGGAATCGCATTCTGTGCGTTGGCGATTGGAGTTTGTCCGGGGATTACCTCAGGCTTGAATCACTGGGAGGCTGACCATGTGCCGAGATTATTTAGAATCCAATCCAGAGTGCTGCGACTACATCCGGAGCGAAAGGTCGAGCACTCTGCGGCTCGACATTGTAAATCGATGCAGCTACCTTGACCGGCAATTGACTGCGGCGGGGGGCGAGGAGAACGATGCTGTTCCATTGTGGACGTCGCCTCTGTACTTTGCCTGCTGCTAACGTTCAGGATCAGCCGTGAGTATTGAAGATAGCTCTAATCAGACGCATCGCAGGACCATGCTGGTGGCGGCTTTTTTGGCGTGGATGTTTGCCGGGCTGGAAAACTCCCTGTTCATTCTGATTCACCGTCAGATGATGCTGGAGTTATTGGGGCCGGAAACGCCCGAGAAACTCATTACAGAATGGTTCGCGTGGTTTCAGTCGGCGTTTCTCTTCGGAGCGGCTGCCGGCGGTTGGATTTTTGGAGCACTCGGAGATCGCTTCGGGAGAACTCGCGCGATGGCGTTGAGCGTTGCCTGTTACTCAACGCTGACACTCAGTTGCTATTTCGTCCACGATGTTCGGCTGATGTGGGCGATGAGATTTACCGCGTGCCTTGGGTTTGGCGGAGCATGGCCGAACGCAGTCGCGTTGGTTTCTGAAGCGTGGCCTTCTGCGTCGCGTCCTTTAATGGCCGGCGTCATGGGAACTGCGGCCAATGTCGGCTTCGTTATCCTGGGAGTCATCGGCTACACATTTGCCATCACCAGTGACAATTGGCGATGGACTTTGCTGGTCGGCGGGTCGCCCGTGGTGCTGGCTGTCTGGATCTTCATCGCAGTTCCGGAATCGTCGCGCTGGCTGACGGCTCGATCTGCGGTCCGTGAATCGAAAGCAAAAGCTCCTGTGATCGAAGTCTTCCAGCCGCCGTTGTTGTATCGAACGTTGCTGGGGATCAGTCTGGGAGCGATCCCTGTGATCGGAACCGCCGCTAATGCCAATTGGGTTGTTCCATGGACCGATCAGTACGAAGCCGATGCTGCGAAGAAGAACGAATTAGCGGCGGCGAATTCGTCTATGGAAACGCATGGCATCAACGACAAATCCACAAGCAAGGGCGTGGCCGAAAAGCCTGCAGCAAAACCAAAGAAGGCCGACCCACGAAAGAAGGCGTTGACTCAGATTCAGAGATCGTCCGGTGCGATCGTTGGTAGCTTGCTGGGCGGTGTAATCGCCAGTCTTGTTGGTCGACGGTTATCTTATTTTCTGATCAGTCTGGCCACATTTGCAGTTAGTACATTTCTCTTCACGCAGCTCAATCCTCATCACATATTGTTTCCGTATGTGACGTTTATGCTGGGGCTGTTCGGGGTCACCTACTTCGGCTGGTTGCCGCTGTTTCTCCCGGAACTGTTTCCGACCCATGTCCGTTCAACGGGAACTGGAATCTCCTTCAACACGGGTCGTGTCATCGCCGCCTGCGTTGTGTTGTTGACGGCTTTTCGCATGGATCTGTTTGAAGGCGACTATGCTCAGGTTGGCATGTGGAGCGGACTGATTTACGTGGTCGGTATGATCATCATCTGGTTCGCGCCTCGAAAAACCGAATTGTCCGCGGAGCCAGTCCGATGAAGTCGCTTGGTCTGATCGGACTTGGCCTGCTGGGCAGCGCGATGAGCGAGCGATTCATGGCGGCTGACTACTCTGTCATGGGATTCGACTCCAGCGCGGAGCGGCGAGAGCAGTTCAAAGCGGCCGGTGGAGTTCTGTGTGATTCCGCGAGAGCGGTCTTTCAGAATTGCGAGACGGTTATCCTGAGCCTGCCGAACAGCGGGATTGTCGCAGAAGTTATCTCGGGATGTCTCGATACTGTTCAGCAGCATCTGATTGTGGATACAACGACGGGTGCTCCCGACGACGCGCGGAAACTAGCCGCACTACTGGAAGGTTGCGGTGCCTGCTATCTGGATGCAACCGTTGTGGGGTCCAGTGAGCAGACTCGACAGGGCGAGGTCGTGACGCTGGTGGGTGGAACGACAGAGGGATTTGCAAAGGCCGCCTCGCTGCTGAAATGCTTTTCAGCTCAGCAGTTTCACACCGGGGCCTCCGGAACAGGAGCCACGGCCAAACTGATCGTGAATCTTGTGCTGGGACTGAACCGCGCGGTGCTGGCGGAAGCACTGAATCTGGCCAAAGCGTGTCAAATGGATCAGGCCAGCATTCTGGAGATCCTTCGCAGCGGTGCGGCTTATTCGCGAGTTATGGATATCAAAGGTGACAAGATGATCTCCGGGGATTTTGCCCCGCAAGCCCGACTCGATCAGCATTGGAAAGACGTCGGACTCATTCTAGAACTGGGTCGCAGTGCAAATGCAGCAGTGCCGCTCAGCGAGTTGCACTCACAACTTCTGGAACGTGCTTCCACGCTGGGGTTCGGCCAGCAGGATAACAGTGCCATTATCAAGGCGTTTGAGCATCCTGCAGAGTGACAACGTAGTCCTCAACGGGCTCAACGGGCTCAACGGGCTCAACCTGCCTCGCAGTGGTGGCGGTTGTCACGGAACAGGCCGGTTTTACGGAGCGGGTGGCGTCCATGCAAATGAGTCGGCCGCCAGCGCTGAGTACTGCGTTCGAAGCAAAGCGATTAGCTCCTGTTCGTTCGGGAGATCTCTGCCAGCACGATTCAACGTCTCCCCGGGATCCTGATCCAGGTTATAGATTTCGAAGTCGCTAAGTTCAGCGGCTTGAGCTTTCTTCAGGTTCTCCGGAGTCAGATTCTCCAGACGCGGAAATGCTCCGCCATTGAGTCGTGCGAGGACTTTCCATGGTCCATGTCTCATGGCCACGCGAGCATCATTGACCGCGTTGTAATAAACCCACAACAGAGGCTGAGATCTCTGCGGGACTTCACCGGTTTTGAGCAGCGGGACAAGACTGATGCCGTCCAGCTTTCGATCTGCGGGTACTGCCGCATGAGCCAGTTCACTGAATGTCGGCAGCAGATCGAGCGATGAGACGGCCGACGAAACTACGCGAGCTTCCGTGATCCCGGCTGGCCAGTTCATAATCCCAGCCACATGAAATCCGCCATCATGAGTGTGCAACTTCATGCCTCGCAGAATTCCCGTTCGCCCCCAGGAACGACTTCCCGCTTTGTAGCGTTTGAGGGTTTCCGGTCCATTATCTGACGAGAACACGATGATCGTGTTCTCGCGAAGCTGCATTCTTTCCAATGACTCAATCAATCGCCCGACGGCCAGATCGACGTTATGCACATTCGCAAAGTACTGGGCCTGATCTTCCGTGAATGCGACATCGCGATACAACGCGACCAGCTCTTGCGGAGACGCGACAGGTTCATGCGGTTCATGAAACGGCAGGTAGAGAAAGAAGGGATCATCCGGATGATTCGTCTTCTGTTTCTCCAGCCAGCCTACAGCTTCATCGACGGCAATCTGACAGCTGAATCCTTCCATAGGGCCGACTTGCTGGCCATTTCGAACATAGTTCGCTGGGTTCTTGTGCGATGGCCCGGCGTTGTTCTGAGTCGCCAACCAGTGATCAAATCCCGCATCACCAGGTTGAGGCTGTTCCGGGCTGTTGAAACGACTATTGCAATGCCACTTGCCCGCCATGCATGTGGCGTATCCGGCTTGTTTCAGAAGTTGGGGAAGAGTCAGTTCGTGTTGCTGCATGTGAACGCATTCTCGAGCATCCGACTTTGGCTCCCTGGATTCTGGT
>CAIJTV010001143.1:0-1513 GCA_903823635.1 uncultured Planctomycetaceae bacterium | reverse complement strand
CCAGTACACCCGGCCCGGGTCCGAAGTCAACCACATGATCTGCGGCCCGCATGGTTTCTTCGTCATGCTCGACGACGATCACCGTATTGCCCTGATCGCGAAGCCGCTGCAAGCTGCCCAGCAGCATCGTGTTGTCGCGCGGATGCAGGCCGATGCTGGGCTCGTCCAGAATGTAGACGACTCCCACAAGTCCGCAGCCGATTTGTCCCGCCAGGCGAATACGCTGCGACTCACCCCCCGACAATGTCGGTGCTGAACGATCGAGTGATAAATAATTCAAACCGCACTGCAGCAGAAAGCCGAGGCGGCCACGGATTTCCTTGAGTGCTTCTTCGGCGATGAGTTGCTGTGTTGGATCGAGTACCAAAGAGTCAAAGAACTCTGTCGCCTCTTCAATCGATAACGCACAGAGTTGCGGCAGGCTCAGTTCGATACCATCTATTGTTGAAATGGTTTTCTTCGCACTGTCTGATTTCAAATTTGAGATTTGAGATTTGAGATTTGTCGCCGACTTTCTGCGAGCGATAAATCGTGCGCTGTTCGTTTTCAGCCGCACGTTTCGAGCCTGCCGATTGAGTCGTTCGCCGTTGCAGGAACAGCACGGCACAACCTCCATGTATTTTTCCAGCTGTCGTCGACGCATCGGATTGACAGCCGTGCGATAACTTTCCAGCAGTCGATTCACCCAGCCTTCCCACTTGCCACCATGCTTCCACGCGCCGGCTCGAGTCTTCCAGGTGAACGTGACGTGGCGTTCGCCGGTGCCGTAGAGCCACAATTGTTTGGCCTGCTCCGGAATGTCTTTCCATTTCATCTTCAGCAGGGAGTCCACCGGCAGTTCGCAGTCCTGCTCGATGGCGTTGGCAGCTCCGGCCAGAATGTGTCGTGGCCAGCGTCCGATTTTGGTCCACGCCGGCAGCAACAGCGTCGCACCTTTTTGGATCGACTTGTCTTCGTCCACAATCAACTGATGCATCGGGAATCCATGGCGCATTCCCAGACCATTGCAGTCCATGCACATTCCCAGCGGACTGTTGAAGCTGAATAGCTGCGGACTTGGCGGCTCATAGCTCATCCCGCTCTCAGCGCAGGCGTAGTGGGAGCTATAAAGACGATCCGATGATTGCAGAGCCAGCGCCGTCGGGCCTGATCCTTCGGGCCCGTCGGAATCTGCATCGAAGCCGTCTGCGTCTGAGTCCAGCTCCAGACCATCTTCGGCCACCAGATCCGCATCGCCGGGAGTTCTTGAAGCCGCAGCTCGTTTCGCCGACTTCGCGCGGCGAACTGCTCGAGGCGGCGCCGGGAGACTTTGCAGGCTTTGTTCGTCATTCGGTGCTGTTGTGTTTTCGCCAGACGTCCTGCTCGATGCATTCCCGGTTCGTTCAACACTGCAGATCAACTGTCCATCGGCCAGCTTTAAGGCTTGCTCGACTGCTTCGGCCACGCGGGTCCGTTGAGTTCCCCCGGCGACAAGGCGATCGATCACGACTTCGATATTGTGCTTATGATGTTT
>CAIJTV010001142.1:0-7437 GCA_903823635.1 uncultured Planctomycetaceae bacterium | reverse complement strand
CTGAATGTTAATGGTCACGACCCGCTTGGTAAGGCCGCGGAATACAAACAGGCCCGCTGCATTCACATGGCGCGGAATGGCATCATCGCGTTGAATCTTGAATGGTTTGGCATGGGGCAACTGCGAACCCCTGGGTTTGTTCATGGTCGCATGAATCAGCTCGATCTCTGCGGCGCCGCCGGGATTGCTCCGTTTTACCTGGCGATGTCACGATCCCTCGATTTTCTGCTGAGCCTCGAAAATGCCGACAGCACTCGCGTGGGAGTCGCAGGTCTGTCCGGTGGTGGCTGGCAGACGATTTTTATCAGCTCGCTGGATACACGAGTCACCCTTTGCAATCCCGTCGCCGGATACTCCAGCTTTCGCACACGAATCGATCATTTCTCTGACCTTGGCGATTCTGAACAGACGCCGGTGGATCTCGGAATCACATCCGATTACGCACAGTTGACGGCCATGCTGGCTCCACGAGCCGCGTTGCTGACGTTCAACGAGAAGGATAACTGCTGTTTCGCATCGGGACATGCCCTGGAGCCTCTCGTTCAGGCCGCTTCACCCACCTATGCGCTGTTCAATCAGCAGTCCCGATTGAGAACACACGTCAACAGCGATCCGGGCGATCATAACTTTCTGCTCGACAATCGTCAGGCGCTCTATCGGATGATTCGGGATCAGTGGTACGACGGAGATGAACAGGCATTTGCCACCGAAGAAATGCCGGTTGAAAAAGAGCTGAAGAATGCGGAGCAGCTTCAAGTCGCAATGCCGACCATGAATCAGGATTTTCATACTCTGGCTGTCAAACTTTCTGAATCACTTCCTCACGCGGTGGCACGACCTGCAGAGAAGTCTGTGGTGGAGCAGTGGCGAAAAGTTGAGCAGGAAAAACTCCGAGCGGTCGTCCGTCCGATCTCCGGAACTGTCACCGGAGAAAAAATAGCCTGCTCGATGGAAGGCGCGACCACAGTGACTCAGTGGAAGCTGAAGATCGGCAACGAATGGAATCTGCCGGCTGTCGAATTCTCTACAGTCGATTCCACGAAATGGGCGATCGTGATCAATGACGAGGGCCGAAAGCAAAGTGCGGACAAGATTCGAGAGCTGCTGCAACAAGGCTATCGGGTTCTCGCGGTTGATCCGTTTTACTTCGGAGAAGCCTCGTTCGCAGAACTCGGCTATCTTTGGGCTCTGATGGTTTCTACCGTTGGAGAAAGGCCGCTGGGAGTTCAGGCCGGACAAATTCTGTCCATCACGGAATGGATTCATCAGGAGTTTCGCCCGACCTCGGTTTCGCTGGTGACTGCAGGACCGAGGACGGGAGTCATTGGATTGGTCGCAAGAGCACTCAACCCCCAGCAGATCTCAGGCGTCGAAGAGAACCAGCCGTTGGGAAGTCTGAAAGACGTCATCCACGGGAATTATGCCATCGAACAGGCCCCGGAGCTGTTCTGTGCAGGACTGCTGGAGGTCACCGACCTGCCGCAGCTTCGAGATCTCGCGAATCCCTGAATCGTCACTTGCCGGGAGTGTCGAGTTCTGATTTTGGGGCGGTAACGGTTGAATTCGATGACGGGGGACTTGAGCTACAGTGGAATCGCTTTCGCCGTTGTGCCACATGCTTTAATATTCGCAGAATGAACGTCGCCGAGAAGGCACCCTTCTCTGCCGGATTCAATCGTTTGATGCCCGCAAAGCCCTGAAGTCCTCGCTTTGTGGCAATTTATAGAACACCAGAACTACAGACAGGGAGCATGACATGGACCAGGACGAGATCCTGATGGACGCGGAAGAGCGTATGGAAAAGGCCGTAAATGTACTCGGCAACGCCTTGAAGGGAATTCGCACCGGGCGCGCTAACCCGGGGCTTGTGGATTCCGTGCGAGTCGAATTTTACGGATCGCCTACGCCGCTGAAGCAGATTGCGAATATCAGCGTTCCTGAGCCGCAGCAGATCATGATTCGCCCGTTTGATATGACAACTTTGGATGCCATTTCCAAAGCCATCATCGCCAGTGAGCTGGGAATGGCTCCTAACAATGATGGACGCGTCATTCGGCTGAACGTACCACCGTTGTCCACCGAGCGTCGTAAGCAGATGGCCAACCGAATCAAAGAACTGGCGGAAGAAGCTCGCGTAGCAATTCGCAACGTGCGGCGTGACGCCAACAAGCATGCCGACACGGCCGAAAAAGAAAAAACGCTGTCGGAAGACGACTGCAAACAAACCAAAGATCAGGTTCAGGAGTTGACGAAGAAGTACGAAGGTCTTGTTAATGACCGAGCGGCTTCGAAAGAACAGGAAGTCATGGAGAACTGATCCGAGCTTTCTGCGACCCAATTTCAAATGGCCAGCATCCTTAGGGTGCTGGCCATTTTTCATTGATTCAGTTTCCCACGATGGCCGGTGGCAGCAACTGCCACCACAGCAAAGCAAACGGGCCAGCGAAAAGTGGGCTGTCCAGCAGGTCCAATAAACCTCCAAAGCCGGGCATCAAGGCCGCCGAGTCCTTCTTCTGAACATCTCGCTTGATCAGCGATTCGCAAAGATCGCCGATAAGTCCTATGAGGCCAATCGACGCAGAATACGCCAGCACAATCCAGAGTGCGGCAGGGCGAGGATTTGATACGAACAACGGCCCCGCAAAAGTCAGCCATAGCCAGCCGCCCAAAGTGCTCCCGACGATGGCTCCGACGAGTCCCATCCCTGTCTTTCCTGGACTAAGCTTCGGCGCCATTTTGCGTTTGCCCCACAGCCGCCCAAAGGTGTAGGCGAACGTATCACCGGCTTTGACGCAGATGATCATTGATGCAATGACAAAGTAGCCAATCTGCGAGTTCGGAAACCAGCGAAGTTGCGAAGTCAACGCCATCAAACCGCCGGCGTAAAACACGGTGATCAGATTGCAGCCAAGCGATTCCATCGATTGCCCTGGCTGCTCGTAGCAAAACGCTTCCCAGGCCAGCAACAGGCAAAATCCAATCCCCAACATCCCGCCCTGAAATCCGAGAGAAACGAGCAGCTCTGATTTTCCAACCCAATGGGAAGGAAGCCATGTATGGGCCCATCCCGCCAGCACAACACCGAGGCTCAGAATGAGAGTCAACGGGAACGACGGTTTCATGCAGCGGACGCGCATTAAGTCCGTCAGTTCGTAGGAGTTTCGGAATGCCACAAACAGAGAAAAAATTAGCAGAACCCACGCGGAATCACCAATCCGATGATCGAGCCAGAACAGCCCGATGACGGAGGGCACCAGAATCGCGGACATCAACAATCGCCAGCCCAGCATTAACTCAATTCCTCATTCGTCCGGGCGTTGGCCATAGAGTCCGGACCGGTTGCGGTATTTTGTCGAAACAACTCTGTTCAGAAAGCAATGGACTTATTTCGTTTTCATCGGCACATACGGCTGAATCCAGGCCCGTTCAAACTCACCCGCTTCGGATGGATTGGGATGAACTCGTGACGACGTCACAACGGCTCGCACGTACAACTCAGTCCCATCCAATTCGTAATCAGCTTCGGCACCGCTAACCGTCTTCAGAATTGCTCCGATCTGATCGGAGTACTTTCGTGTCAGATCTTCTGCTGTTGCCGGGTCATCCGAGGCTGGAGTTGATGTCTCGTCGAACCCCTTTCGAGTTCCGATGAAGTCAATTCGATAAGTCACTCCTTCATCTGCAGCGACCGCGATATGCATTTTTCGATCCTTGACTTGAATCTCGCTGAGGACGACGCCTGACGATGAGTAGAACTGCCCGGACTCAAGAGCGGTCACCAGGCTATCCGGATCCAGAGATTTCGTCAGCACCTGCACCCAGCCGCGTCCCGGCTGAGCTCCTTTACCTGGTGCATCTTCAAAGTAGTTATGGCCGTCGTCTGTTCCCAGACCATACATGACAGATAAGTCGAGTTTCGCAATGCGAAACGTATTGATGATGTCCCACATTCGCTCTGTGGATGCATGAGTTTTGTCGCCGGAGTTATGGACAGTTGGGTGCCCATTGTAGACTTCAAAGAAATTCTCCCCGTTGACCTGCATCAACTGTTCGGCAGTAATGGCATAGCCAAAATTAGGATGATTCAGGTGCACCAGCGTCTGAACACCAGTTCGTTCCCGGCGAGATCTGGCGGCGTCGATGTTTCGCTGCATCACATCCACGACACTGTCGCCACCAGTCGGAGGAATCAGTTCGTTCGTGTTGGTGGCACAAAGATGAATAGGCTTCTTCTGGAACTTGTCCGTGATCTCTTCTCCCTGGATCAAAAGGTACTGCTGGGGCACGGCAAACTTCGTAAAGACCTCGTCGAAAGTTTTGAGACGGACTTCGTCCTTTCCCTCTGACTTGCGAGAGACAATCCAGTCCGTCGGAAATGCGGCCTGAAGTGCAGCGAGCGACTTTCGGCCTTCTTTGGCCTTATCGACGTCGATCCATTTTTCGTTCTGATGCAGAGTGTTGTGGTCTGTGAACACGAGAAAATGATAAGACCGCTCTTTGTACCAGGCCGCGATCATTTCGGGATAGTTATCACCGTCACTCCAGTATGAATGAGTGTGCATATTCCCCTTGCGCCACTGCAACTCGCCGCTGGCCTTCAGAGACATTTCCTGCCCGGATACAGACGTCAGAAATGACGCGGTAAAAAGAATCGTCGCAACAAAAGATCGCAATGTGGCAGGCATCGTTTACTCCGCAGGGACAAAGCAGGCACGGGGCTCGAGTTCAAATTTCGTAATCATCTGCCAACAAAAATCTTGTGCAGTGATGTGTCGAAATCGTTCCACGCGAGGGAAGATCGGCCACGCTAACAGACAAAACGCCGCAGGGCAACCACGTGCTGCTCATTTCAACAACAGGATTCCATCCACATACAATTTTGACCCTTGAGGTGAGTTTGGCATGAAAATGTTAAGATTTGTAACTCGCGTCAGATCCATTGACCTTGTCTCCGGAGAACTGGCCACATCCTGAAGTTTGATCGCAATCCTCCTGACTTCCTTAGGCATCAGTTTAACACTCCAGTTGAACCGATCTGAAGGCTCCCAAAGATGTAGCACATGGTCCTCATCTGAGATCGTAACTCCCACTGTGACTGCATTGGCCTCCGGATTGAACAGATCAAATTTTAGAGTGGAATAGTCACTCCAATTAGGAACGGGCCAGACCATGACAGCTCCCGGTTGGCGGTCACCGAGCGATTGAATTCTCATTGACTGCGATCCCATGGATGCCCACGTTTTATCGCGTGTCACGGTGGCGCCGTGTGGAGTCCACGCTGCGAGTTCAAGACTTCGCTCAAAGGAAGCGAGGAGAGGAAACTCCTGCCGCTGCCTTACACATTCAACCAGCTCCTGCACATGAGTGATGCTGGGGTAAATAAGAATCAGCGTTGCCAGTGGGATACCGACCAGGCGATACCAGCGGTGACGAGTTCGCAGCGACAAACAGTACAGAGTTCCTGCGATCAGTCCGACGGAATTGGCGATGATGTCGTTAATAGACGGGTGGCGATCAACAAACTTTTGAGCGACCTCGCAAGTGACTCCGCCAAGGAAAAGCAGCCCGCTGATCAACAGGAGCCGCCGAGGTGTCAAATGCAGCAATGCCCTCGAGCTACCAGAAAAACCGATCGACGCTGGGTCAAGAAACCCAGCGACCAGCAGGAAGATAAGGAAGAAAGCCGGGGCGTGAGCCAGATCAAAGACGGTATTCCAGTACCTTCCGTTCATCGGAAACGGAAAGACCAGCCCTGTGAGCAGGCTCAAGCCACCAATCACAAGGATCAGCAAACGGCGCACAGGAAACCTCTGCGGACGATCTGATTCGGCTGTCGCCCCCAATTGGTTTTCAGGTGTTTCGTGGACCATGAAACGGTATTCCCAGGATCGGATTACCACTCAATACACAATATGTAGTGATGGAAGAGGAACTTTAGCACAAAATCGGCAATTTGATTTACAGGTGAACTGAGCTTGACTAAGGTTCCTCGCGTTGAAGACGCAGTCCATTGGATGGAACTGCTCAACAACATCTGGAGGGGGTCTTCAGAGAACTCAGTTGTAGATCGTCACTTTGGTGGTCGTCGCAACTGCAGGACCGAAAAGAGTTCGGTTTCCAAAAGCAGAATGGATTCTGCCATGCCTGTCACTCGTCCCGCTGCTTCCTCAGCGGATGATTGTGGGCGTCGCATATGACGTCTGCACGCAGAACCGTGACTAGCCCCAATGTGTCAACTGGCGTCACTGTAACTTCACAGCCGCCCGTATGTGCTCAACCTGGGAGGGAACCTTAATCATGAGCAAGCAGAAGCCAATCATCGCGATCACAGGCGATTTTCGTCCGGAACGTTACAACGGAGCAGCACTGAGCTGGTTCAACACTGGCTACTACGACAGCGTCAGCGCATCAGGCGGACTGCCTATGCTGTTGGCTCCGGTTGAAAGTGACGATGATCTGCATCGCATGCTGGAGAATGTTGACGGCATCGTTTTGTCCGGCTGCAATCTGGATCTTGATCCAACTCGGATGAAAATGCATACACATCCATCTGTCAAAGTCATGCCCAAGCGTCGCGAAGATTTCGATCGCCGTGTTGCCGAGTATGCAATTCAGAAACGCATTCCAATCCTCGCGATTGGCTCGGGCATGCAGTTGGTGAATTTCCTTTGCGGTGGCACCCTGTTCCAGCATATTCCTGAAGACGTGCCGCGAGCGATCCATCATCGCGACCCTGTCGAGCAGAACCTGCGACATGTTCTGGAGATCGTGCCAGGAACTCGACTCGATTCGATCTACGGCCCCGGCGAAGTTCGCGTCAACAGCGCTCATCATATGGCTGTGCGTGATCTTTCCTGTAAGTTCCGCGTCAGCGCGACATGCCCGGATGGTGTGATTGAAGCTTACGAATCCATTGAAGAAGACTGGTTCTGTGTCGGTGTACAGTGGCATCCGGAAAGCAACACCGCTTCTGCGCTCGACCTGCAGATCTTTGAAGCCTTCATTGAAGCTTCAGAGCAGCAGGAAGTTCCCGCCGACACGATCCCGATGACCGAAATGTTCCGCCGCGCAGCCTGATCCGCGTTGCA
Organism: uncultured Planctomycetaceae bacterium; assembly: GCA_903823635.1. Lineage (GTDB taxonomy): Bacteria > Planctomycetota > Planctomycetia > Planctomycetales > Planctomycetaceae > SXXK01. Next base: position 349 of record CAIJTV010001142.1, on the reverse strand, counting down.
CTGAAGTCTCAGATTTCATGAAGCCCGATGTCCCATGACGTCGGGTTTTTTTTGGGCCGTTTTCCGGGGCAAACAGATAGCAACGTCTGTTGTGGAAGTCTTTTTCGCTAACGCAGAAGCCGAGATTTGTCATTCCGCCAGGTAGCCTGAAGGAATCAACAGGAAATCGATCAGACGCTCCATCGAAGTTTTCGCGAAGACAGTTATCATACCGAACACAGTGGAGGGATTGTTTACACTGCGGTCGGCGACAAGCATCAGATTGTCGTTACCTTTCAGAAGTCTCGGTAGCTCAATTGGATAGAGCGTCGGCCTCCGAAGGGGCATTTTGAACCGCTCTCCAGCTCAT
>CAIJTV010001141.1:0-10715 GCA_903823635.1 uncultured Planctomycetaceae bacterium | reverse complement strand
GCGACGGGCGTACCGTACACCCGTCGCTCCGCCGACGGGCTTGCAGCGTCATCTGCTCAGGCCGCTTTTCCATGAACGCTCTTTTCAACCTTCGTCCCCGATGCCCGCAGATCCTGATCGACGGTGTCTGCTGCGATCCAGCCGGACATCATCACCATCGGCATCCCGGGACCAGGATGAGCCGACCCGCCGGCAAGGTACAGGCCCTTCATTTCGGCAACGCGATTAGCTGGTTTGAATGCCCCCATGAATCGGCCATGACTGGCCAGCCCGTAGATGGCTCCGTTCAGCACATGATAACGGCGATTAATGTCGGCCGGTGTCAGCGAGTGTTCCACTTCGATGCGGTCTTCGATGTCTTCCATGCCAGCCGTCGTCTTGAGCTTGTTGATAATCACGTTTCGATACTCAGGAAGCATCTTGTTCCAGTCGTGATGCTTTCGCAGGTACGGCGTATGCACCAGAATGTACAACGCTTCGCCATTTCCTGGAGCAACCTTGTCGCCTGAAAGGGACGGAGCGCAAACATAGCAGGTTGGATCGGCCGCCGGTTCGCCCTTGCCGTAGATCTCACCGAACTCAACATGCGGATCGCGGCTGAAGACAAAGTTGTGATGCAGGATATGGTCGTACTTCTTGCGAAGCCCCAGATACAGGACGACTCCAGAACAGGCCGCTTCGAACTTTCGCTTTGACATGAATTTGTCAGCGACTTTCTTTGGCAGCAATTCTTCGCAGGTTCGCACGCAGTCGGAATTTGAAACAACAGTTTCGGCCTTCAGCACTTCGCCATCGTCCAGAGTCACGCCGGAAACTCGACCTGACTGTGAATCGATTGACTTGACCTGATGGCCCGTGATGTATTTGACGCCCAACTCTCGTCCCAGTCTGACCATTGCTTCCGGAACCGCGCGGGTTCCGCCCATGGGATACCAGATTCCTTCGTCCGTCTGCATGTGAGCGATTCCGCAGAGCACTGCCGGCGAAGCTTCCGGCGACGAACCAACGTACTGTGTGAAATGGTCAATCATCTGAGCGATTCGAGCATCAGGAATACGCGACCGGACCAGCCCGGCCACTGTGCGACCGAATCGGAGGCTCAGCACATCTCGCAGGACGTTCAGAGAGAATGACTCTTTGACGTTCATTGTGTCGGCGATACCACCGACGCTCTTCCAGAAGAAGAACTTCTGAGAAACCTCATCCAGTTTCTTCGAGATCGTCATGAACTTTTCATAACCATTGCCGGTTGTGTCGGCTCCGGTAAAGTCACGCAGACGGTTCTTCATTTCCGGCAGCGATTCGACCAGATCGAACTGTTTTCCATCTTCGAAAAAGCATCGCCATTGTGGGTCCAGGCGGACCATGTCCAGATAGTCTTCCAGCTTTCGACCGGCTTCCGTGAAGACTCGTCGAAGAACAGAAGGCAGAGTCAGAATTGTGGGCCCCATGTCGAAACGGTAGCCCTTGTCTTCCAGCAGCGCGGCTTTCCCGCCGAGCCACTCGTTCTTTTCGACCACAGTCACCGAGTATCCTCGGGCGGCCAAAGTGCACGCGGAAGCCAGACCGGCCAATCCGCTGCCGATAACGATGACGTCTGATTGAGTCTTCATGATGACGTTCCTTCGAGAAATCAAGAATCACTTTCCCGTCGACGGAGCGACGGGTGTACCGTACACCCGTCGCTCCGCCGACGGGCATTTTTGTTCTGTTTCACTCGCGGCATTGACTTCGCCGGATCTTCATTTGTTCCATCGTCGCCTTGATCATTTTCGGTACAGCCAGCATTGACTGCAGTGGATGGGCCGCGTGCTCGAGTCGAATCAGTTGTTCCATCACGTCTGCGTCTGCCGCGGTTGGCGACTGTAGATGTGGTTTAAACCATCGACGAGTCGCCACGATGGCCTTGAGTTGAGTCATTTCCAGCAATCCTGCTTCGCCGCGAGTCATCCCGTGGCCGCTCATTCCGCGACCACCGAAGGGAACTCGCGGATCAGCAGTCGGCACGATCAGGTCATTGATCACAACGCAGCCAGCGGGAACTAGACGCGCAAACTGCAGACAGCGAGCCGGTGCTCCAAAGACAGTTGCACTCAATGCGTATGGACATTTGGAGTTCTCCCGCAGAGCCTGTTCGGTAGACTCCACGCGGATGAACGACAGCACCGGAGCAAAGATGTCGGCTTGAGTAATCGACATGTGGGACGCGACATGATCCAGAATGGCCAGGCCGGAAAGCTCCTCCTGGCTTGTGTTGGACAAAGAGCCCCAGACAAGCTCCGCGCCGCTGGAGATGGCTTCCTGAATCTTCGTGGCTGCGAAACGCAGTGAGCGTTGTGAACTGGCTCTCTGCCGATCACTCTCTGATATTATTGTCGCCAGCTTCAACTTCAGAAGTCGCAGGATCTCATCGGCCTGCTGGTTACTCGCGAAGACGCGGCGAGGAGCCATGCACGTTTGGCTGTTGTTCAGCGTCAGTCCAAACAGCAGACAATCACTGACCAGACTCAGGTCCGCGTCCTCCAGTACGAACACCGCATCGCAGCCGGAAAGTTCCATCACGGATGGAGTCGCTGACTCCGCAAGTTCACGGCTGACTGCCCTGCCCGTGTTTGCTGAGCCCGTCAGAAACACTTTGTCGACACCGATGCGAATTGCCTCAGTGGCCGCTTCGGAAGACTCCGACAACACGTGAATCAAGCCTTTGGGCAACCCTGCGGACACGGCCATCGAAACCAGCGTTTGCATGGCACGCGAACAATTCGCAGCCGGTTTGACCAGAACGGCATTCCCCGCGGCGATCGCCTGCAGCAATTGAATCCCAGGCAGCATCAGCGGGTAGTTCGACGGACCGATGATCAACACAACACCCAAGGGTTCCGGCCGCAGGACAACTGAGTTTCCCCAGAGCCACATCGGGCGTCCGCGCTGACCGACGGTTTTCTCCTTCAGAATACGAGCTGCTTCAGTTTCCAGAAATCGGCAGGCGTCCAGCAACGGAAGCACCTCAGCCGCCAGTGTCTCGGCAAGATTCTCACGGTCAACCGTGTTTGCCAACGTTCGTGGATCTGCGGCGATATGCAGACGAAGCTTCTGCAGGATCTTCAGACGACTCGGCAGAGGAACCGCGGCCCAGTCTGCTTGCGATGTTCGAGCGATCTTCAATTGAGATCGAACAGTATCAGCCACGTCATGGCCGGCATCCGAGCGCGACGGAGCTTCGCTTACACTGTCCGCCGCAATCAGGCGCAGTCGAACACTTGTAGGCTCTGTCTTCGCACCCAGAATCGCTGGCCCCATCACGCGGCCCTCCGCTGAGCCGGTGGCACCATCGGCAACGTGGCGGGCGATGAGGCCGCTTCTGGAAATTGTAGTCGCAGGGCATCGCACATCATTCGAGCTGAGATGCGAGCGGATTCATAAATCACCGGCAAGCCGCTGCCCGGATGAGTTCCACCACCAACAAGGTAGACCTGCTTGAGATCGTTAAAGTGGTTTCGCGGGCGAGCATGCAGCATCTGTCCCAAATTATGAGCCAGATTGAACGTGGCGCCACGGAAGACCTGATACGTGTTCTGCCAATCATCCGGCGTCACGACTTTTTCGAAGCGAATGCGTTCTTCAACATCGTGCAGCCCGAGTTTTGCCATCTGTTGCAGCACACGCTTGCGAAACATCGGCGTCTGTGATTTCCAGTCGACATGCGGGCTTTGGTTGGTTACCGGAGCCAGGACATAGAGAGTGCTCATGCCTTCAGGAGCCAGCGAGCTGTCGGTGACACCGGCGTTCTGAACGTAGATCGACGGATCTTCGGAAAGGACCTTCAGGCGATCGATCTCATCCAGATTTCGCTCGTAGTCCTTCGCAATATAAATCGTATGGTGCGGCAGGTGGTCGTATCGTCCTTCGATACCGAGATACAGCATGAACGTCGAACAGGAATATTTACTTCGATCCAGCTTTTTGTTGTTCCACGACTTTCGCAGATGATCGGGCACCAGCGTCTTCATGGCCTGAGCGAAGTCGGCGTTAATCACAAGGGAATCGAACATCTGATCGCCGGTGCGAGTCTTCAGCCCGACCGCTTTGCGACCATCAAAATGCAATTGTTCGACAGGTTCGTTCAGGCGAACATCAACGCCCATGTCACGAGCGATCTCGGCCATCTTCTCACTGACCGCCGCGCAGCCACCCGTCGGATGAAAGACGCCGTATTCGTATTCCAGAAACGCGAGGATCGTAAACAAACTTGGGCACTGAAACGGCGACATTCCCAGGTATTTGGACTGAAACGAGAACGCCGTGACTAGTCGAGGATCGGAGAAGTGTTTGCTCAGGTCACCGGCCACAGATCGCCATGGCCGAACCCACGGAGCTGCTTTCAGCACAGACGGACGCAACAGATCAAGCATGCTGCTAAAAGGAGATTCCAGGATCGGCCGAAAGCGTTCCAGCTTGGTTCGATTTTCCGTCATGAAGCGTGCGAACGAATCGGCATCCTGCGGAGCGATGCGAGCGATCTCAGTTCGCATGCGTTCCAGATCCGGTGTTGCATCGATGCGTCCCCCGGCACCGAACTCCAGTCGGTACTGAGGATCCAGCCGAGTCATTGGGACATCGCGCCAGAGGTTGCGGCCGACGGACTGGAAGATCTCTTCGAGCACTCGTGGATATAGAAAAAAGGTCGGACCGGTATCAAAGCGAAATCCGTCCGCTTCAATCGCCGCGCAGCGACCGCCAACGCGTTCGGCGCGTTCGAATAATGTCACGTCTGCACCAGCCTGAGCCATGAGCATGGCATTCGCCAAACCGCCCGGCCCAGCGCCGACTATACAGACTTTCTTCCTGTTCGCTGGCGTCCTTGCCATTGCGCGTCCTGTCACATCAAGGAAACAATTGACTTCGGCAAATTATGCCGAAGTTCTGGGTGTGGTACAATATGAGTCGGGAACCTCGGGAATTGTGGATCACCAACTTTCAAACAGGCAGGGCAGCAGATTCAGATGTGAGCTCGGTAAGAATTCGCATTACCTCATCACGACTGAGTTTGCTGCCCGATCCGCCTTCGCGCAATTCTCTGAGCGAACCGTCCGCAAGAAGGAAGAGGAATCGACAGTAGAGAATAATGTCGGAGGGGAAAACGTTCTTTTCGAGTAATTGGATGTAAGTCATTGCATCTTTGCGACTTGCGATCGCTAGTTCATGGATGCTTTCGCGCGAGGCTTCAACTGGAATGAACACGCGGCCACTTGTAGTGTCGCGACCAGAATCTTTCAGGATATTGATGAGCTGCAGGAACTCACCAAAACCAACGGAAAGGCGTCGCAGTTCTTGGTGATCTTTCAGGCTTGCGGGGTGATGCAGAACGAAGAGATCTGTGAGTAGTTCACCGACAACGCCAGCAACCGCGTAGCAATAAAGACGAAGATCACTGACTGTTTGGATCTCAATCTGATTCGGTGAGTTACGGGAGGCGTCGAGAAAACCAATCATTCCGCTGATTGTTGATGTCAGCGATGTTCTGATGGTCTGCGATACGGGCGATGGTAACTCAGTGAAAATAGACAACAACCCGGGGAAATCACGGAGCAGCTTTTCCGTGGGGCTTTGAGGGGGCCACAGACCTTCAAGCCTGGGCACGCTCAGCCGGGTAAGTTTGGAATGTCCTGAATTACTGATATTGGACGTGCAGAAGCAGTACTTCAGAGCAGTGAGCAAGTCCTTTTTGACAGCGACATCACCACTTGGAGCGTCCTCAATGCTGTCAGCAACGCGAAACAGTAGATAGCTGAGACCGATCTGTCGACGTCTCTCGCAAGCCAGCAAGGGGATCGCCAATGCGAAAGTTCGACTGGTACCCTGCAGGTGCTGGTCTATGAATTGATCGTCGCTGATTGATTGATGGACAGCCGTCATTGTGTGAACCACGGAATCCTTTCCTGCATCAATCGCCGCGTACTCATGTCAATCGTTGAACAATGGACAGGATCCTTTGCCTTCGCTGATCTTAAGCGACTCGCCGCAGTTTACAAGTTCAGGTTTCAGAACGGCATCGCTCGGTTGATTCTGGAAACCTCATGAACGTTTTGCTCGCCAGCCAGCTTGGCTTCAGTGCTGGCGTTGAGATGGCCGTTGAGATCCTTCATGAGAGTTTCGCTTTTTTTGTCCCTTCAAAACAGCAGAGCCATCCGGACTTATGCCTTGCTTCGTCGGTTCATAACTCGAGAAAGAACAAGGCCCAGCCCAATTCCAATCAATCCCGCGGCTGCTGAGACTGTGTACTTTTGGCTTGTGAGATACAACGAAACGACCTCGTTGTCGAACGCATTTGTTGATGCGCTGAAACTGGCAAGCAGCCAACGGTCGTTATCTTTGATCAGCGTTGCAGACCAGCGGCTGTTGAGGTTAACGCTGGGGCCGCGGCCCAGCACGTAATGGTCCTTCATTTCTCCGGAAGAGATGACCAGATTGCCGTCGTTCAGGATTAGTCGTTTGTCGGTTGTGGCGTCGACGGTCATCTTGTCGATGAATTGTTTCAGCTTTTCAAACTCCGCGATCACTCCTGCGTGGCCTTCGGATGTCGTTCCGTCCTGCCAGGTCGCAATGATGTCCTTGTGGCAATATTTCTCCAGCATCGCCGGATAGTCACCCGTATTAAATGCGTGGAACAGGTCGTCGCGGAACTTGTCGAGTTCGGCGTCGATGGCTTTCGTGTTGACGGCTTCCTGGAGTGCCGCATCCTGCGTTGCCGCTTCTTGTGCTCGAACAGCCGCCGCGTTTAACGCGAGAAGAAATCCCAGTCCCAGAAGAAAACATATCCGCATTATTCATTCTCCCTTTTTAGCGGCTTCATCCCCGAGATGCCGTAACGACTATAAGTACACGCGATCAGAATCGCTACCGGAAACGTCAGGACGAAGAGGTTACAGCCGATGAGTAACCACCAGTAGCGATGCCAATGGCCCAGTTCCAGAAGTTGCCATTCGATCAGTCGCAACGCAAGACCGTAGCAAAGTCCAAAAGCTCCGAAAAGAACAGGAGCGTAATCCATGGCGATGGCTTCCGGCCCGAGTCCGTCGGCATAAGGACGGTTATAGACAAGAATGAATCCTGCCTTGATCGCGCGGACATCGTAGTACCAGTTCCAGAATCCGAGGACCGATCCGAGCACAATCCCGGCTCGCACCATCTCCCATAAATCGATCGGAACGGTTGCTCGATTCAGGCTGACGAGTGTCAGCATACTGGTCGCGCTACCGAAGACAAACCCGTGGTGCGGACGAAACTTGCCAAGGCGAAAGCGAGTATTGAACTCCCACAGGCCTAGAACGTTTGTACCGATGCCCGGAATGATATACGCAAACAAAACGGGAATCGACAAAACCACCAGGACAAAGTCATGGCGATGGTCATACCGTGTCCACCACAGCCAATAACTGAGCGGGACCAGGATTGCTGGTGCGAGGAATTGGTAGATGTTGAAAAATCGCATGAAGTACCGGATCTTGACTCTTACATTGGCAGGAGTCTGTTGTCGGAGCGGCTTGGGTTTGATTAATGATCGATAATGCGAATGACACGGAGGGCTGACGCCCTGCCGCTCGCCAGAGGATTGTTTTTCAATGCTCGATGGGACTCTACTGCGGCGCCGGGAGTTCAGCAATCTTCAGTGGGTCGGCAACGTTGTGAGTCGGATTCTCTGCGACTACACTTCAGGCTCGCCAAACGGTTTTGCATTCGCATGAACAGGTTGATTTCGTGCACGCCATAAAAAGCCTCGCCCAGTTGAAACCGACTGATCGGGAGTCGATCAAAATCGATCGACCCGAAGGGATGCCCGTTCCGAATCGGCTTAATGTCGCCCTTGTATTGCTCGACGTTGCGGCGGCCGTTGGATTGCTGTGGCTCGGTTCGCGGCTGGAGTCCACGCTGGGGATCATTTTTATCGCGATAGCCTACTCGTATCTCATGCTGACGAATTATGCTCTGTTGCATGAAGCGACGCATGACAACCTGCATGAGAATGCTCGCTGGAATTATTGGCTGGGCGTGATCACTGGCGTCTTTTTTCTCGCGCCGTTTTCAATGATTCGGGTAACACATCAGGGTCATCATCAGCGAAATCGAACCGACGCCGAGATCTTTGATCTGTACTATCCGCATGACAGCTTTTTCTGGAAGTGTTGTCAGTGGTATGCGACGTTAACGGGATTTTTCTGGCCCTGCATTCCTGTTTGTGCGGTGCTGTTTGCGATTGTGCCGAGGACAATTGGAATGCAATTGTTCAGCGGGCCGCCGCTGGGGAATGCGAATGTCAAAGATATCACTGGTCGCGATCTGAAGTGGATTCGCCTTGAGTTGCTGCTGACGCTGGTCGTTTTCGCTTTGCTGTTCTGGTTGCTGCAACTGCGATGGCAGCCTGTTCTGCTGATGTATGCGTGCTTCTCGTTCAACTGGTCAACACGACAGTATATTGGGCATGCATTTTCCAAACGAGAAATCATTGAGGGGGCCTGGAATCTTCGTCATAACAAACTCATGTCGCTGTTGTTGCTGCATGGAGAATGGGATTTGAATCATCACCGGCATCCGGAGCTTTCCTGGTATTATTTGCCGAGTGATGTTCGTAACGACGACGAGCGACCGGGATATATCCGACACTACCTGCGTCAATGGCTGGGGCCGCGGCCCGCTGGACCTCCACCTCATCAGTCACAGGACGCAACTGTATGAAGATCACATTTATACGGCCGAATTTGTATGACGGACGATCGTCGGATGCGATGCATCCCCTGTGCTTCGCGATCCTGAAACGACTGACTCCACCGGACGTTACGACGGTGTTTTACGACGAGCGTTTGGAAGATCTGCCGCTCGATGAACCGACGGATCTCGTGGCAATGACCGTCGAAACCTACACCGCGCGACGAGCTTATCAAATAGCCGCGTTGTATCGGAGTCGCGGAGTTCCCGTCGTAATGGGAGGGTATCATCCGACGTTTCTTCCGGACGAGTCTCTGCAGTTTGCTGACGCTGTGGTCGTGGGCGATGCCGAAGGAATCTGGCCTCAGGTGGTTGAGGATGCTCGCAGCGGAAAACTGAGACGACTTTATCAACAGAACGAGTTTCCTTCTCTGTCTGGTTCCGATCCTGATCGCAGCATCTTCAAGGGTAAACGTTACGCTCCGCTAACGCTGGTGCAGTATGGCCGAGGATGTAAATACAACTGCAACTTTTGTTCGATACGTGCCTTCTATGGGAACTCGCTTCGGCAAAGACCGGTGTCGGAAGTCGTGGCGGAGATTCGACGGCTCCGAAGTCGTATGGTTTTTCTGGTTGACGACAACCTGTTTGTGGATATCCCAAAGGCTGTTGAGTTATTCGAAGCGTTGATCCCGCTGAAGATCAATTGGTCATGTCAGATTTCCATCGACATCGCACAGGATCAATCTCTTGTGAAGTTGATGCAGAAGAGCGGTTGCATCAGCGCGTTGATCGGCTTCGAGTCGCTGAATCGCGACAACCTTGTGCAGATGCGAAAATCCTGGAACGTTAAGTACAACGACTATCAAACGTCTGTGCGAGTCTTCCAGGAAGCTGGCATCATGATCTACGGAACGTTTGTCTTTGGGTACGATCAGGATACCGCCGATTCTTTTGATGCGGCCGTTGATTTTGCGATTGAGAATAAGTTTTATCTGGCCAACTTCAATCCGCTGACACCGACGCCGGGGGCGGATCTCTATCGTGAGCTTGAAGAACAGAAGCGTCTGGTGTTTGATCGCTGGTGGCTGGATCCCGCTTTTCGATATGGCACGGCAACGTTTCATCCGAAGGGCATGACGGCTGATGAATTGACGGCCGGATGTCTGAGGGCTCGATTGAAGTTCAATACCTTTCGTTCGTTGTGTCATCGAGCGTTTGCGCCGGCGACCAACATGCGGACACCGTATCGCCTGGGCATGTATTTGTTGTCGAACCTGATTTCGAAGCGTGAGATTCTGAGGAAACAGGGGCATCGGCTTGGATCGGCCGACCTGCCCGAACCAATGAGTACCTTTGCATGAAAATCACCTTCATCATGCCCAATATCGGGCGGCAGGATCACAGCCTCTACATCGACGAAGCTCGAATGGAGCCGCTGAGTCTGGGGGTTCTGGCAGGACTGACACCGCCGGACGTGGAGTGCGTTCTGTACGACGATCGCATGGAAGAGATTCCATTCGATGAACCGACGGATCTGGTCGCGATCAGTATTGAAATTTATGCGGCTCGTCGAGCATACGAAATTGCTGCCGAGTATCGCTCACGAGGTGTTCCGGTCATTTTGGGCGGCGCGCATCCTTCATTGTTTCCGGAGGAATGCCAGGCCTATGCAGATTCTATTTACATTGGTGATGCGGAATTTCGCTGGGCTGAGGCAGTTGAAGATGCAAGGCAAGGAAGCTTGAAGCCTCGTTACGATGCTGCTGTTGGGGTTGCTCAGGCTGGCGGTGCACTACCTCGCCGAGATTTATTTGTCGGTAAGGGTTACTTGCCACTGACATTGATGCAATTCAGCCGCGGTTGTCGCTTCGCCTGTGATTTCTGTGCTGTCAGTGCTTACTTCAAGAAGACGCAATACATCCGGCCGACGCAGGAAGTTCTGGAAGAGATTCGCCGCCAGAACCGCAAGTTCGTGTTCTTTGTGGATGACAATTTTTTGTCGAACCACG
>CAIJTV010001140.1:0-6660 GCA_903823635.1 uncultured Planctomycetaceae bacterium | reverse complement strand
TTTTTTGCGGCCGCTTCGTAGGTTTTGTCGAGCATCGCTACGAAAAAATCTTTTTCTTCGTCCGACGGGCGTCTCGCGAGACAAGTCAGGTAGCTGTTCTCAACAACAGCCTCATCGTTCGGAGAAAAATCGAGGATTTGTCCGGCAGCTGTCAGCAACTCTGCTTTGCTGAGTTCTGACGAGAATCGTCCATTCATCCGTAGCAAGGCTTGGGGAATTGTGCCGACCTGCTGCAGGAGTTCGTCGTCACCCATGTCACCGTATTCGTTGAGGAAGTCGTTTTCATTCCCGAACTTTTGAGCGCGGGCGATCAGATTGGAATTCTGGTCGATAGTGCGAATGTGAGCCGCCTGGAACAGCGATCCGATGACCTGTTCTGGACGAAATCGAACGAGCGGGAAAGTGGACCAGGCATCGACCTGCGTCTGATATTCGGATTCGTCGGTGGCACTTGATTCCGAAGATAGCTGAAAAGTATCTGACAACGCAATCATGCGGATCAACACACTGAGCCTGTCTCCACGGGCGCGGAATTCCTGTCCAAGAATGTCGAGTGCATCATGCTCACCGTCAACCGGATGAGGCAGATCGTCGACAGGATCATGCAGAGGTTTGCCGAACATGAATCCCCAAACTCGATTTGAAATCGCGCGTTCGTAACGGCGATTATCTTTATGAGTAATCCATTCTGCCAGGCGATGTCTCAATCCACCTTCTGCTGGCAGCCATTCTGAGTTGAATGGCACTGCTTCCGGAATAATTCTGGCCTCCGATTCTTCTTTGCCTGGGTCAACAACCTTGTAGACAACTTTTTGTTTCTTGTCATCAAGCTGACTATCGGTGACGCCTCCAAAGGTCACACCAGCCTGACAGAAAAAAGCGGCCAGTTCTTCAAAGTGATGTTGCTTCCACTGCTGGTCGAATGGATGGTCATGACACTGAGCACAGTCAATTCGCTGACCGAGAAATGTTCGCACTGAGCGGCCTGCTAACTTGTTGACATTGATCAATTCATCATCCTGCCGAGCGATCGTGATAAAATTGGCGGCGGGAGAATCCGTCCAGAGTCCTTCGGCTGCGATCAGTTCTTTGGTCATTTCGGACCACGAGGCATCCTTCCGCAGTTGATCAGCCAGCCATGCCGTCATGCGGTCACGGCGGAAAATGATAAACGGCCCGCCTTCGACGCCGACAAGACTGCGAGCCAGTCGCTCTGCAAAATAGTCGCTGTATCTTGAATCCTTGAGCATGTCGACAACCCAACGATCGATTCGATCTGGCTGTTCATCGGCTTCAAATCTACGAATATCTTCGAGCGAAGGCACTGTCCCGAATAGAGCCAGTGAAAGGCGTCGCAGGACAGTCAGATCATCTGCAAAAGCCGCGGGGTGAACATTCTCCGCCTGCCACTGTTTCTGAAATTCCGCATTCAAACGACTGACAGGGCCTTCTAACTGCTGCTCGGCTGCGACAGCCGCAGGAGGGGCAGGGCGATGGTCAATGCGGCCGGCGACCTCGACCACTTTCAGGGCAAGAATTACGACAGAGACGGCAAAGAGGACAACGATTGCTCTCATACAATTCTTATCCCCATTACACAGATTTGTACACGCATTGACTGCGTGTTCACAAATTGAATCATCCCCCACAGCCAACGCTGTGACCGGAGGTCCGATTGCTCATCAAATACAGAGACTTATTCGAACCATCTTTCAGAAACCTGGACTCTGTTGTCTAATTCTGATCGGTATTCGCCGAATTGAGCAAGTGCGATCACCTACAAGCAGCACAAGGAATCCGATTATGAGCGTCCTGCAAGAGGAAGCTCCTCCTCGTTTGCCAATTGGCACACCGTCGTCTTCTGAGGAGCATTCTGATGTTCAGCCGGAGGCTATGTCGCCGATCGAACAGAGGATGGGGCCGGGAAAATTCCCCGGGCTGTGGAAACCCGTGCGTTCTGCGTTCTGGGCGGTTCACGTGGCTTTCGGCTCGGCATGCCTAATTCTGATCCTGGCGATTCTGGCGGCTATCCCCGGACTGAATATCCTCACCCTGGGCTACCTTGTCGATCCGCAGCGGCGAGTTGCCAATAGCGGTCGACTGCGAGATGGCTTTCCGTTGATGACGTTGGCCCCGCGTCTTGGCGTCATTGTCTTCTTCTCGATTTTGTTCCTGATCCCAATTCGACTTCAGGCAACGCGAACCAGTGACGCCGCTGTGATTCTTGGTGAGTCACATGAACAAGTCATGCAGATGGCCTCCAATCTGCGCATTCTGCAGTACATCGTTGCGACTCATCTGATGCTTGCGATTGCTCGTGGGGGCACAGTGGGATGTTTTCTGCGGCCCATCAAGAATGCGATGTGGATCTCTCGAAAAGTATTCAGCTCGAAAGGTCGTGATGAAATGTCTGCCGGGCTGGAGCAAGTCCTTGAACTTGTTCGCCCCGTTCATCATTTTCTGATTGGCCTGAAAGCGTTCTTCGGAGCGGTGCTTTGGCTGATTGTCCCGGCCGGTTTGATGGTTGCCTATTCCGCACCGAATCGCACATCGCCTCTTTTCGGGCTGCTGTCGTTTCTTGGTGTGCTGATCATGATTCCTGTAACAGCCTGGCTTCCACTGCTACAGGTTCACCAGGCTGTGACTGGGAAGTTTCGTTCGATCTTCAAGATCAGCGTCGCTCGTCGAGTTATCCGTAACGCTCCGTTGAGCTGGATGTTGACGACAGTGCTGATGTATGCCATGACGTTTCCGTTGTATCTCGCGAAGATTCGATTGCTTCCGGCCGACGCGATGTTGTTGCTGACACCGTTCTTTATCATCCTCACATACCCTGCAAGAATTCTGGTCGCATGGGCCTACCATCGTGGGATGGCTCAGGATCGACTCGCCTGGTTTCCGCTTCGCTGGGGGATTCGACTGTTGATGCTGCCTCTGTTGTTTGCTCATGCGGGGTTCCTGTTTGTCACGCCGACGATCAGTGAGCTTGGCAAGAACGCACCGCTGGAGAATCAGGCCTTTCTTGGTCCAGTGCCGTATGCTCAATGGCAACGCAAGTGATGGCGCATCAATAAAACTCAGTTGGTTCTTCAAGGCTTGAGGAAATCCTTGTGGTGTCGGAGTGGCAAATTGTCAGTAATTGCTCATGATCCGGAGCGTGTCAGAGTTATCGCTGATCATTTCTGAGCAACCGAGTACCGTTCCATGCCCCATCGATCGCGTTCCGAGTTGCAGGCGTCTGTTTGTGTTCTGAGGCAGAACCACACCGACGACCAGCAAATTTTTACACGGCTGATGTTCGATCCCGCGCTTCGCACCCTGCTGATAGTGTTGATCACAGCGTTAGTTTCAGCGTGTTCCGCTGCCCATGCGCAAACTGAGCGAACTCTGGATTCTGAGGGAATCCCTGGCACACTAATTCTTGTCGGTGGTGGTGAGGTTCCCGAGGGCGCCACTGAGCTTCTCAAAAAGAACTTAGCGGGTGCATCCATTCTGATTCTTGCCGATGCCTCTGCAGAACCACGCGAGGCCACTGAATCGGCTCGGCAGTGGCTGAGCGAAGATGGTCTTTCAAATGTCATTTCCGTTGATTCGGGACTCCCGGCGCCGGAGAAGTTTGCGGAGACAATTAAAGCGATTGAGAAGGCCGGCGTTGTCTGGATCTGTGGCGGGCAACAGTCGCGGCTTGCAGAAGTGTATGCTGGCTCAGGAGTGGAGAATGCTCTTCGAGCGATGCTGCAACGCGGTGGCACAATCGCTGGCACATCTGCCGGAGCTGCCATCATGTCGAAAGTGATGATCGCCTCTGGGAAAGATCAGCCTGAAATCTCAGTCGGTTGGGATCTTCTGCCGGACGGCATTGTTGATCAGCACTTTAGCGAACGGAATCGACTGAATCGTTCTCGAATTGCCGTCGATCAGAATCCGGGTTGTTTTGGACTCGGGATTGATGAATCGACGGCAGTGATTGTCTCAGGCAGAAGTCTTCAGGTCATAGGGAAGGGCAAGGCAACGGTCCTTCTGGCGAAGTGCAATTATCGCGATGCTGAGTCGTTTGAGATTGCTGCCGGCGGAGTTGCCGATCTCACGCAGTTGAGACGCTCAGCTCTGCAAAGGAAATCGGGAGTCAATCCCGGTGAGCCAGTACATGTTCCTCCGGAATTGAAATCTGGATCACTGGTCATTGTCGGCGGAGGCTCAATGCCGAAAGATGTGGTTGTTCGATTCATCGAGCTCGCTGGAGGACGCGATGCCAGAATCGTCGTACTGCCAACAGCCGTTTCTCGGAGTGAGGCGACCGACGAAGTCCCGGGGTTCCTGAAACGGGCTGAAGTCGCGAACATCAGAGTGCTGAATCAGCGATATGGCGAAGTTGAAACGGACGCATTTCAGTCTGCCGTGAAATCGGCGACCGGCGTATGGTTCGGTGGCGGTCGTCAGTGGAATTTTGTTGACGCCTATGACGACACCACCGCCGTTGAGTTATTTCACGACGTGCTTCGTCGCGGTGGCGTTATTGGAGGAAGTTCCGCGGGAGCGACGATTCAGGGTGAGTTTCTTGTACGGGGCCATCCGCTGGGTAACACCGTCATGATGGCAGAAGGCTACGAAAGAGGATTTGCGTTTCTGCCCGGCGTTGCGATTGATCAGCATTTTGCTCAACGAGGTCGTCAGCCTGATTTGTTGCCTGTGGTCCGCCGTCACCCAAAGTTGCTGGGGATTGGGATTGATGAAGGCACCGCTGTCGTCGTGACCGGCTCAAAAGCTGAGGTCATCGGTCTGCATTCTGCACATTTTGTGTCGGCTCAACATCTCAAGTCGCTGCCTCCGGAGACGTCCTTGCCAATGGATGTGAGTTCCGCTGCCGCTCTTTACACAACCTTGAATACCGGCGATTCGATTGAGCTGCAGACTTTGATGAAAGATCAGCCGTGAAATTGCGGGTTGCTTCGCCCTCTTGGACTGCGGCAGCCCGCTGCCGCTTTGGTGCAGGCAGCCTGCTGCCGAACCACGATAGTGAACCTGTGTCGTTCGAAACAGTTGTGTCCACAGCAGGCTGTGGAACGGAAAGCTGCAGCAGGCTGCAGCAGTCCAAACAACGGGGGCAATACCAACTCAGTTCACGAGGCACGGTCGCAGCGAAGGTAATCACACTACTCAATCGCCCGCAGTCCAATGTTGAATTTCAGCGCCAGTAAGCGCAGCAGGACAACAAGCGTCACGCTGATAGCAAAGTCGGCCGACGTTGGCAGAGGCAAGAGCTTACAGCCAATCAGGACCCAGCCTCCCAGAAAAGCGCACGTCGCGCACAGGGGGGTCATGGGACGGAAGAGACTGGGAACTTCGTTGCATGCGATGTCTCCGATCACACCACCGAATGTTCCGGTCATGACTCCGAAGAGCACTGCCACAAAAGGAGCGACATCCTGCTCCAGGGCGATCTCCGTTCCAAGGATACTGAAGAGACCCAGACCGAGTGCGTCCGGGAAATACAAAAACGTCTCGACCCAATCAGGGACACGGGGAATCATCGACACGGCAGCGGCTACGAAGAACACAATCACCGGATACCACGAGTACTGAATCCAGAACAGCGGGTGACGGTCCAGCAGCACATCGCGCAATGTGCCTCCACCGAACGCTGTCATGAACGCAACGGAAAAGACTCCGACAAAGTCCATACCTTTGCGGCGTGCGAGAAGAACTCCGAAGATCGCGCCGCTGATCACCGCGGCGACTTCGATTACCAGCATCATGGTGCAGGCTTCTCCGGCAGGGAATGCTCCGGAGGAACAGTTGTCGGCGGGCCACCCTCAGGAGCCGGGCGATTGGCGATGATCGGGTTGCCCGTCAGATCCACTTCAACCCATTCGACCGGGTTTCTGAAGTCCAGACGGAACGAGCGTTCACGGATCTCCTGTTCCTGGATCAACTGATAAACATAAAGTTCGATGACATCCAGTTTCCAATCCAACTTCTGCATTTCGACCTTTTCTCTGACAAGATCATGAACTCGAGTTTGCAGGTTCGCTATCGATGCGACGGACTTGGGATCGCTGGACGTGGGATCAAACTTTAGTTTCATGCCGATCTGCAGCATCCCCGGAGTATCTTTGTGCAGCTTTCGTTTGCCGCCGTTGACCCGAGGAGCAGAGCCGGGGAACTCGGCAACAATCGCCTCCTGTAACGGCATGAACGGCATCAGATGCAGGGTCCAGTAGCCATAGAGAAATGCGGTCGCACAAATCCCCATCAAAAACATGGATGCCACGACCTTGCGTCCGGTCAAAAATGGGCGACTGGTGGGCTCTTCAGGATTTGACATGGAATACATCTCGGCGAATTAACAGGGATTGATACGTCGCAATCTTAGACCGGAGATCGTCGAAGTCAGCCCAATATGGGCAGTCTGGACAGCCAGATTCCCGCGAACGATGCGAAGCCGCGTAAACTCTGACACTTTCTCGTTGACGTTTGGGCTGTCGATCTTTTACAGTTCCGCTCATGAGCTTCAGCATCATCAGCATTCAGATTAACGGACTCGGCGGCATTATTACCGCTCGACCGCCGCTTTATGCCTGAGGATCGCAGAAACTGAATTTCGCAGCCCTCAGGACACCCTGAGGGTTTTTTTATTGGTACCGAAAGTTTTCGACATGT
>CAIJTV010001139.1:0-2666 GCA_903823635.1 uncultured Planctomycetaceae bacterium | reverse complement strand
GCAAAAGCCGTTAAACCCCCAACGCGGGGTCGGGGGCGACTCAATCAACACGGCGGTCTGAGACCTGACGGTCGATCACCGGCCGATCAACATGCCAACGTATTCCTTGGCAAACGACCAAGTGCTGCCAAAGGCTGCGCCGTTGGGAATCAGGGCTTCGATACGCTGACCCATTGTCGGAGCTTGCCCAGGAGGCGATGATCGGAAATCTGCGGGAAGCGGAACGGTCTTCAGCCCGTTGCGAGTCGCCAAACGGGTTGCTCGTGGCAGATGCCACGCGGACGTCAGCAGACCGATTCGTAACGATGAGTCCTTAAACCGAGCTCCGAGATTCTGCATTTCCTCGGATGTATTCTTGCCACCGATTCGCTCGATAGACGACTCCGGAACTCCAAGTCGAGTCAGGATGTCCAGTGATGTATCGGCCGGATCAACTCCCGACGAATTCATCGACTCAATTCTTTGACCCGTCACAAGAAATTTCGTGGCCGGATCTTTGTGATAAAGCTGTGCCGCCAAAATCATTCGATCACCGGAACCATTGCCCTGCAACCGACCATTGGCCCCTTGACTTCCGCCTCCTCCGAGAACCACAACAATATCAACGGAAGGTTCGGTCAGAGGATTGATTTGAACATAGGGAGCTTCAAGCGATGAGGCCATGAAGTCGGAGATGTAACCGCTGCCTCCCAGTGAGTAGGCAGCAAGGCAAAGCAACGATGTCCATCCACCAGCCAGCCGATCGGATCTTCGCAGCGGCCAGAGTTGAAGACAGAGAGCGATGAGCATCAACCAGACAAGTCCGCTGGGCATAAACAGAGCCGTACCGATTTTCTCGGCGGCATCGCGGCCCAGTGAGAAATACACAACGACCAGCAGCACAACGGTGCCAACAAGGACAACCGCGATTGCTCGAAGCCATGACGAAGATTTGTTCACTCGCGACTACTCTCCGGTTTCTGGATTGAAGTCTGACTCGGCCGACGTTGCAGCAATCTGGCTTCCACAATCAACAACTTCAGAAGCAACTTCCTGCAAAAGAGTCGTTGCGTAAGTTCCGGCGGAGAGATCAAAACAAACTTCCAGAGCTCCGTCAGCGGTAAGACTCACAGAGACGTTTGATGGGAACTCCAGCATCTTTCGGCGAACGCCCGAAGTGAGCTTTGCATAGCGTTCGAAATCCTGCGGTCGCAAGCCCAGCTTCTCCATCGCGGCCAGTTCCATCTGTTCAATCTCGCCACCAGCCGCCAACATCTCAGGGCCGGGCATCGGTCCGGCGGGAACAATGTCTGTCGTGACAGCGCCGTCCGGGTAGCGATATGGCTTCGTGCCACCTTTTCGAATCACGACATCACCGGATTGAGGTAGGCCCGCATTTCCAGCTGCCACTCGTTGTGACAAAACCAGATTGAAGATCGACGACTGAACAGCACTCAACGCCAGACGTCGAAGAGTTCGTGATTGATTTTCCGGCCAGTGATCTTTCGGCAGTTTGCCCTTGAGAAATCGCAGACCATCAACAACCGTATTTCCGCCATGTCCAAATCTCTGCGGACCAAAATAATTCGGCAGACCGCTCTCCACCAATTGATTCAGTCTCGCCTCAACTGACTGCTGTTCCACAGTCGTAAACGAACCCGTCGCAGATCGAAGTACGAGTCGAAATCGATTTCCCTTGAGATGTCCTGTTTTCAATTTGTTCTGATGAAACGTCGAACTGATGACTGTGACTTCATCGGAATTCAGTCGCTCGACATTAATCGCCAGACGCTTCGGGATCGAACAATACTGCCGAGTGATCGCATATCGATCCTTCTGCCCGGCCAGGCTCACATCCTTCGATGGGATTCCGAGCGTCCTGATGATGCGACTCACCAACTCCGGGGACGAGACACCGCGCTTTTCGATCCAAAGATAAGCATGCTCACCCGCACCAGACAGTTGATAGGCGGGAATCTCTTCCACCTGAAAGTCTTCGATCGTCGTACGAATTCGACACGGCCCGATCACTGGTTGATGAAGTGAGGGAGGCTGAATAATCTGGGACAACGTCTCCGCGGGGAGTGCCATTGAATGCTAACTTTGATTTTGAGTAACGTGGTGGGAAAACAGTTCGACAAATACTGTAACCGATTCGCTACCCCGGAGCGCTGAGGAAAAAAGCGGAGCAGGGCAGGGGATCGGCTTTTTTCAGGTTTGAGCGAGCCAATCCTCGAAGAGCTCGACTTCGGAGTGGTCGGATCCGTGAGAATTCGGAGGCATTCCTGTCGGCGCTCCAAATTCTCACGAATCCGGCGACAAGGAAAACGTCTCGCTTTCGCCTCGGCTAAGTGGTCAGGGACTTTCGCCGAGTTTGAAGATTGGAATGCTCATTGACGTCCACCGCCCCCGGAAATCGTCCAGGAAAATCGGCACGGCCAAATGCAGTGTTCAAATGCCGACTAAATGCACAACTCATAGGCAACACTGCGAAGAAAGTGTTGAACTAGCGATCAAGCAGGTCGGCATCGCAGAAACGCGGACATCATCCGAACGAAAAACAACGCCATGAAACACGGCAATTCTGTGACAGCCGTGTTTTGAATCCTTCTTGGTTTCGTTTGGCACGCCTCTTGCTTTGACATGGTTCAGGAGGCAGTCAACGGTGTGGTGGGACTCGTTGGTTG
>CAIJTV010001138.1:0-6198 GCA_903823635.1 uncultured Planctomycetaceae bacterium | reverse complement strand
TTTGCCGAGCACCTGGCGGGCTGTAATCCATGCCAGGTGGTGGTGGACAATATTCGTCAGAGCATCGCACTTTACAAAGCTGGCGAGCCCTATCGAATGCCTCCCGAGTTTGAAACTCGCCTGCGGAACAACCTGCAGGAAAGGTGGCAGCAGAAATTCGGGAAAGTGGACTGACTTTGCCTTCTGGAAGGCAATTCCGGAATCGATCGTAACTTTTCCCATGTTGCTGGATCAGTAAAAGCAGAGCGTTCTCCGGTTCGCAGTCCTCGTAGGGTGCGTGAAGCGGAGCGTAACGCCCCAATGAAAAGTGGCGATGGTGTGTTTCGCTCCGCTTCACACATCCTACTTTGCTGATCTCAACTGACATCAAACGGAAAAGGTGACGTCATGAAAGACTTCCTGGTATTCGGTGGATTTCTGGTGTTCTGGATCGTCCTCAATCGCTGGTTGTTACCGTACTTTGGTATCCAAACCTGCATGAGCGGAGCTTGTTCTCGACCGGCTCAGACGCAGCCGATCAACCTTCCCGACAAACCGGAGAATGTCGGCCCGCGACGTCCTTAGTTCACGCGTCTCGACTTAAGCGAGTCCATCGAGCCCATATCAGAGTGTTGCGCATTCGGATACAAGTGCCGTACTGCGGCGAAAGTACTCGCCGTCGATTGAACTCTCTATTTGCCGGAATGCTCCCATGACGATCCTGTTCGCTGCACAGACATTTCTGCAGTCGCACGTGGTTCGTACGATTCTCAAAGTCACATTCTTTGTGAGTTTGATTGCAGCGGCCGTCTACTGGTTTCGGTATTCCCCGGTCCACGTTTCAAAAGTCGAAGTTGTCTCGGGAGACATTGCGGCAGAAGTGATGGGGACTGGTACGCTTGAGGCACGGACGAAAGCGATCCTCAGTCCCAAGATCTCCGGGCGACTCATTGAGGTCTCAGCCGATCAGGGCGACGAAGTTGAAGTTGGCCGGGTCATCATGCGGCTCGATGACATCGAGTTGAAGCAGCAGGTCGAAATGGCAAAAGTGTCGATCACCGCCGCAAAGGCTGCTCTGAATCGGTTTGAAGCAGACAAGACACAGACAGCCGCTATCCTGACGCTCGCGGAAAATGACCACGCCCGCATCGTGACGCTCTCAAAGTCCAATGCCGCGACTGTTTCGGATCTGGAAAAATCTGCGGAACAACTGGACGTGGCTCGTGCAGGAATCAGTCGTTCCGAAGCCGCGATGGCCGAAGCTCTTCAGCAGGTGCTTGTCGCGGAAAGCACTCTGGCCTATCACGAAGCCCGACTGGCCGACACGATCGTTGCCGCTCCGTTCAGTGGCTTGATCGTGCAGCGATTTCGGGATCCCGGGGCGATCGCTGTTCCGGGAAGTCCCGTGTTGAGCCTGATTTCCACCGACGAACTCTGGATCACAGCATGGGTCGATGAAACCGAGATGTCGCGGATAGCCGTCGGTCAGCCAGCCCGAGTTGTCTTTCGATCGGAGCCGGAAGCCGCATTTCGAGGAGAGGTGGCTCGACTGGGCCGTGAAGCCGATCGCGAAACACGCGAGTTCACTGTCGATGTCAAAGTGCTGGAGTTGCCGAAAAACTGGGCCGTCGGCCAGCGAGCTGAGGTCTACATACAAACCGCCAGTAAAGCGAAAACATCCCTGTTGCCGGTCGCTGCAGTCGTCTGGCGTGATGGAGTTTCGGGGGTCTTTGTCGCTCGTGACCAGCAAGCGGAATGGATCTCGGTCAAGCTTGGCCTGACCAATCGTGAGCACGTCGAAGTGATTGAGGGTCTTGCCGTTGGTGATACCGTTCTGTTGGTCGATGACGCGGCCCGACGCACGATTGACGAACGAAGGGTCACGCTTCGATGAACCTCGCCATCAAGGACATTCAGCATAACATCGGTCGGTTCATTCTGACGGTTTTGGGAATCGGTTTGTTGCTGATGATTGTGATGGGCATGGCTGGCATCTACCGTGGACTGATTGAAGATGCGACTCTGCTGGTGGAACGAATCGATGCTGATCTTTGGATCGTCCAGAAGGATACTCGCGGGCCATTTGCCGAAGTCTCTCGAATACCAAAGTCGCTGGTCTATCGGGTCCAGGCTGTCCCGGGAGTTCAGACGTCGCGGGAATTTGTCTATCACACGATTCAACGCCAGCATAATGAAAAGCCGCTGCGAATGTCGCTGCTTGGCCTGAGCTGGCCGCTCGACAAGGGTGAATGGCTGCCGCTGATCGCCGGACGTTCTTTGTTGCAGAATCATTTCGAGCTGGTTGCAGACAAGACGCTGGGGTTCGAGCTGGCCGATCGCATCCTGTTGGGAAAAGAAACATACACCGTTGTGGGGCTCACGTCCGGGATGGTGAGTTCCGGCGGTGACGGAATGGCCTTCGTCACGGTCTGGGATTCTCAGGCCATTCAGTTCGACACTCCGGGTGAAGCCGTGCGTCTTGAACGAGCGGCGCGAGATCATCGAGGTGCTGAGAGCGAAGTGTTTCTGAGCCAGCCGGCTTTGACCGAACAACTGACGAGGCCATCAGCAGAACTTCCAGCCGTAACACCGCCTCCGATCAGTGCGATTGTGGCAAAGGTGTCTCCGGAATCAGATCCGGAGAAAGTGGCATCCATCATCTCGTCATGGGGCGATGTCTCAGTCTTCACAAAAGCCGGACAGGAAGACCTGCTGATTCAGGGTATGGTCGATAAAGCCAAGCGGCAGCTCGGGATGTTTCGCGTGCTCCTGACGATCATCGCGGCCATCATCATGGCTTTGATTCTCTACACACTGACTCTGGACAAGTTGCATTCCATTGCTCTGCTCAAGCTGATCGGTGCTCCCAACACGGTCATCCTCAGCCTGATTCTACAACAGGCCATTCTGCTGGGCGGACTGGGATACGGAATCGCGTGGTTGGTGGGCTTGAAGCTGTTTCCGCATTTTCCTCGCCGAGTCGTTCTGGCCAATGAAGATCTCATCCAGTTGGCCGTCATCGTGTTTGTGATCTCGGTGCTGTCCAGTCTGCTGGGGATCTGGAAAGCCATGCGAGTTGAACCCAACGACGCATTGATGGGATAACCGACATGGCTGAAGAACTTGCAATCGAAACAACCAATCTCACAAAGATATACGGCAGTGGCAATACCGAAGTTGTCGCTATGCGTGACGCCAGCGTAAAGGTTCGTCGCGGTGAAGTGATCGCTTTGCTGGGCCCAAGCGGCTCCGGAAAATCCACCTTCCTGACGGCCGTTGGGCTGATCAATGCTCCGACATCCGGACAGGTTCGCATCGGCGGAGTTCTAGTGATGGACGGCCCTGTCGCGAAAGTGAACTTGAGAAGTTTTCGTCGTGAGCATATTGGCTTTGTGTTCCAGAAGTCGAATTTGATTCCGTTTCTCACGGCGATTGAGAACGTGCAGATTGCTATGGAACTGAATGGACTCAGTGCGGGTCAAGCCCGCAAGCGAGCCGCCGAACTCTTGAATGAACTTGGAGTTGGAGACCGCCTCGATCACAGCACAGCCATGCTATCAGGCGGACAGCAGCAGCGAGTTGCCGTCGCCCGAGCGTTGGCCAATCATCCGAGCGTCATTCTCGCTGACGAACCCACCGCTGCACTGGACAGCCATCGTGGTCGGCAGGTGATGGAACTGTTCCGGAATGTCGCCCGCGAACATGGTGCGGGAGTGATTGTTGTGACTCACGACCAGCGAACACTAGAGGTGTTTGATACAATTTACGAAATGGAAGACGGGGCGATTCGACAGGCTCCGGAACTATTGGCGCGTTAATTGCCTTGGTACAAGAAATCAACGGAGCATTCGTGATGGCAGAGCCCAGAGATTCAGAGATCGATCAACTGTGGGCAAAGTACTCAAAGGATGACCTTTGGAAACAAGTGTCCGAGTGGTGGGAGTCTGCCAGCCGAGCGCGCGTTGTGATGTTGCTGGCGATGAATCACAAGCAATCTCTGTCGCTGACCGACATCATAGAAAAGGCGGGCGCATCAGAAGAAAATGTTCTGAAGGTACTGAAAGAACTTCAGCAAGAAGGCGTCGTTGGATGTCATGGGCAGCCGGCAATGTACGCAATTGCGGACGAACCTGCGTTCCTGCGACACATGCAGCAATGCTGTGAACGCACCGCAGTCGCCGCCGGAATGCTCGGAACACTCGCAGGCTGGGCGAGTGGACCAGGCTAATGGTTTCTGTTGAAGGTTGCTCAGCGAGCGGTTGAAGACTCTTTTCGTCGCTCAAAAAACTCTATCGCGAGAAACAGCGACACAGAGATTACTGCAAGACCGGTCAACACGACCATCGGCGAAACCTTCAAGACCTGCGACAACGTCAAACTGCCAAGATCCACCCATTTGGCACAGCCTGAGATCGGCCCGTAAGTTTCTGCCTGAATCCAGGCGCCGGTCAGCATTCCCAATGTCCCGAAAAATGCTCGACCATTGCGTTCGCCGAGTGCCGCGACAGCCGTTCCCGGGCAGAGCCCCAGCAGGACCATGCCGACTCCAAAGATTAATCCGCCTCCAATATTTGCAACCAGGATTGCAGGCTTGATGGAGAGCTTGGCGAGTCCTTGTCCTTCCAGAAAATAAACGCCAAAGCCGCCGACAACGATTGCCGTGAGCATTGTCTTCAGGACGGTGAAATCCTGCAGCAGGAACTGTTTCACAATGACTTCGTACTTTGTGACTCCGCCTTTCTGCAACAGGAAGCCAAAGACAAAGCCGGAGAGGAGGCCAAGGCTGATTAACATGAACGAATCAAACATTGAGGTATGCCTCATTGATGGCCGGTGGAAGATTGTGCAATCGCATTCCAGTGATCAGAACTATTTCTAGTCTATGTTGGCAGTCATCTTCACATTCCGAAACACCAGGAATGCCGTGGCCAGGCCGGACGCGAACAACGAAAAGAAAAATGCCCAGCTTGAAACGGCCAGTTGCAGTGAACCCGCCACGCTTGATTCCGTGAGCCACCCCAACGACATAGAGGCCATTCGTGAGTCGGCGAAACAGCGAGAGAGCGAAATCGTTCTGTGTCAGTGTGGCGTTCTTCTCGTGGAAAGTTTGCCGCCTCGCCCACCTAAGCAGCGAAATAACGTTTTTGTATTACGACCGTCGCTATCGATCTGGCAGACACGCACTGCGACAGATCTTAACCGCCCGGTGCAGACCCGCATGCCGGGCGGTATGGGAGGGGCTCAGCCGAAAGACTGACCCCTATCCCGATCCTTTGTTATCCGACGAATCCAGTTTTGGGCCTGTTCACGTTCGCAGTTAAGTTTATACGTGACGGCGCGTACTTTCGTCGTAGGTGATCAGTTCTTTGTTCCATGCAGCCGTCTAATGTCAGTGACGAAAGAGGCTCGCTTTGTCTACCTGAGCTGTAGTGAGCGCACAAGGTGCCCCAAAGGCCGGGGAGCAAGACGGCCGAACTAAGGAAAAGGAAGCATTGAAATTGCCATCGCCCGTTGCCAATCAGGTACGCCTGCATGCAAAGTTCTTCTTCAGCCCCCATGCCATATCCAAGGATCAGATGATCTAAGTCGTGCTTTGCAAAACCGGGAATCAGCTTCAACCCTTTGCTGTCCAGCATGTGTGCCAAGTCATGCCCGACCGTGTGAACAGGAAGCGAGCGCATGTAAGACAACTTTCGCCTGCAGGAGTTGCGAGAAACCAAAAATTGCAAGGGCTTAATGACGCAGCAGATCTTTATGCATTTCGTAACGTTGCCGAGAAATGCCCGTAAGCGGGATATTTCTCGATGGGTTCGCCGTGCGGACATTTCCAGTCTCCATACGATTCGGGAGTGAATGACGACGGTAAAGCTCCCACCAAAAAGGCCAGTCGGATAACGCCTGAATTAAGCCGACCCGCGAAGCGGGTTCGGCTTGAATGAATTGCTAGGCGTCATGGCTCAAATCGCTTCTGCAGTTGTGCCAACGTGTAGGCGTTGCCTTGCTCGAAGTACTTTTTCATCCGCTGTGACTCATCGTCGCTGCCAAATCCCATCCCGACGATTCGAAGTGTTGTCTTGCCGTCTGCCGTGGATTGGAAATACAAGACCGTCCACATGTCTCCAATCTTGTCCTTGAACGGGAATTTCTCAGGGGCTTTGGCTACTTTGATGGACAGCATGCGCTCTGGCTCATAGGCCAACACTTTGTTCTCAATGGTTC
>CAIJTV010001137.1:0-2154 GCA_903823635.1 uncultured Planctomycetaceae bacterium | reverse complement strand
GCTTGCTCTCAAGGATGCCTCGCGCTCAATCGCGGACGCTAGCTCTTGCTGCAGCAGGGCTGCTCCGCCGGTGGAACCGGAGGAACCCAAGGGTGTACTCGACGCAGGGTCAGTAACATCGCGCGCGGCAGGGCGCGGCGGCCCGCCGTGTCGCGCAATAGCAGCAACCAGGACCGATACGGCTTCTTCGCCAACGTGAATCCGACCGTTGACCATCCTCGTTGGAGCCAGGCAACCGAACAACGCATCGGCGAATCCGGCCGACGCAAGACTTTGATGTTCAATGGTTACGAAGATCATGTCGCGGGCATGTACGAAGGCATGGATCTGGCGAGGTACTTTTGATCGTGCGGATATTAAGGAGCGAACGGTTCGTGTAACGATCAGTCACGAGCACGGCAACCAACACAAATCATCAGAGTCTGAAGACTCGCATAACGTTAAAGACACAAGTCATGAACCAGCTGCCGTTCCTTAGAGCCCTCGTCATTCTGAACGGGCTCATCCCGCTGGTCATGCTGGGATGGGATGCGTATCGAGGTCAGCTCGGAGCAAACTCGGTCAACAACGCGTTGCACATCACCGGCATTCTGTCGCTGGTGTTTTTGTTTCTGTCACTGCTGATGTCTCCGCTGCGATGGATGACCGACTGGGGTGGTTGGCTTGCGTTTCGTCGAGCACTCGGGCTTTATGGATTCTTTTACGCGGTCGTGCATCTGGTAATTTACGTCGGCTTTGACCGGGCACTCAGCCTGACCAGCACGTTCAACGAAATCTGGATGCGGCGTTTTCTTCAGGTCGGAGCCGTCGCGATTCTGCTGATGGTCCCGCTTGCTGTGACTTCAACCAATGGCATGATTCAACGCATGGGACCCAAGCGATGGAAGCTGCTGCATCGGCTGACTTATGCGGTCGTGGTTCTGGGCGTTCTGCATTATTACATGCTGGTGAAGTCAGATGTTCGCCAACCGCTGGCATTCGCTGGAGTGCTGACCGTTCTGCTGGGCAGTCGCTTTGGACGACATTACTCAGAACTGCTGCAGGCATCTAATAAGAAGCGGATGGCACTCGCGGCAACAAATGTTTCGAAAGCCACTCAACCGCCGGTTCTGGGGGCCGTTCAACCTGCAACTCCAACAGCAATCAGTTCCGCAAAACCCAGCAAGGCCTGGAAAGGCGAACTCAGGATCGCGGCCATCTTTCAGGAAACACCAGATGTCAGGACCATTCGTTTGATGTCGGCTGATGGTGGCGAGTTTCCATTCGTCTATCAGCCGGGACAGTTCATCAACATTCAGCTGATGATTGACGGCAAGCGAATTAACCGATCGTATACGCTGGCTTCATCGCCGACTCGCGCTGATGCGTGCGAACTTTCCATCAAACGCGAGCCTATGGGATTGGCGTCGCGGTTCATCCACGAAACCTTCAAAGTGGGTGATGTTCTGAAGGTATCGGGTCCGTCAGGCAAGTTTACTTTCACTGGTGATAATGCCTCCGGAGTTGTCTTGATCGCCGGTGGTGTGGGCATCACGCCGGTGATGTCGATATTGCGATATCTTACCGATCGAGCATGGACGGGCAACATCCACTTCCTGATCGTTGCGAAGACGGAACAGGATCTGATCTTTCGGGACGAACTTCGATGGCTTCAGAGTCGCTATCCTAACCTGCACGTCTGCATCACGTTGACTCGCCCGGATTCAAACACCATGTGGACAGGTGATCGAGGTCGTGCGACGGCTGAGTTGTTCAATCGCTTCGTTCCCAATCTGACTCAGCTTCCAGTCTATCTTTGTGGCCCAAACGAAATGATGGACGCCACTACAGGACTGCTTACCACGCTCGGCGTACCTTCTTCAAAGATTCATACCGAAGCCTTCGCCGGGAACAAATCTTCTGTATCAAATGGTGAGGGTGAAACCGCATCGGCGAGTGATTCCGCCCCGACGACATCCCGAGCAACGCCGCCGTCGATAACGATGCCACCTGCAAAGGGCGGCACTGCAACCATCCGCTTTTCGCGTTCCGGCAGCTCAACTCAGGTTGACGCCGATACCACGATTCTGGAAGCCGCCGAATCCGTCTCAATCGAAATCCCGTATGAATGCCGCTCCGGCATCTGCGGTCAATGCAAAACGAGACTCCTCGAAG
>CAIJTV010001136.1:0-2127 GCA_903823635.1 uncultured Planctomycetaceae bacterium | reverse complement strand
GATTCTTCCATGAGAACTCGACCATCTGGCCGCACAGTCAGCCGACGCTCACCTTTGCCGTTCGCAGGATCACCAGCAGGCCCGGACGTACCGGATTTCTGCTGAGCTATCGCCATCAGCTTGGCATAAAGATTCTCGCGCCGTCGCAAAGCCTCATCAATCGACTTCTTAACGAGTGGTACTTCGGTCGTATCCGGAGCACCAGAAACAACCGTATCTTTAGCGTCCAAAAGCTCGTAACCGTAATGGATATTGGATTCCATCAGGATTCGTTGAGCTCCATAAAAAGGCAATGCTCCATCCGGACGCACCAGCAGCAACACATACGGCGCGCCAGTCACACTGCCTTTTGAACGATGTTGATGAATCGTCAGAATCGCGGCGAGAAACGGATTGTCGCGAACCGGGAAACCTTCCATATCCGCCTGCGTGATTTGGATCCCATTGGGATAAATTTCAAAACCCTTCCCGGAAACATCCACCACGATCGGCGTACGTTCCGTGCCCGTCGGATTTGAAAACTCCAGCAATGTGGAAGTACCTGACACTTTGGCCAGGCTGCTTCGAGCTTCGTCAACCTGATCTCGCAGTTTCAACAGGTCCGAGTGCTTCTCCTGCAGAGCCAATGATGCTTCATTGGAAGCATCCTGAGCGTTCGCAAGCTGCTGCTGTTTACTGAGAAGTCGCTTCTCTGTGTCCTTTAACTGCCGCAGCAGAGCAACTTCCTCGGCCTTCAGCTTTCGTGATTCCGCCATCGACTCTGCGACCGGAACAGCATCAGCGTCCGTGCCTTTGAGCTTCTCCTGAAGCTGAGCCAGCTCTGTCTCAAGGTCAGTAATTCGGACCTGACTTTCGTCAACAGACGATCGATGGGCCTGAGCATTCGCCTGCAACGAATTCAGATTGAGTTCCGCACTGGAGATTTGCTTCTCTAAGGCAGCAATCCGTGCGGCCAGCTCAGCGTCGACTTCAGACGCTGCCGATTCGACGACGGCGGTCTGTTCTACGTACTGATCCTGTCGCATCTTGCGTGTCATCACCAGCAGCAACAGGATCAGTGATCCCATGGCGCAGACGAGTACAGCCAGAAACGGAAACAGCGAAATCGAATTGTTGTGATGTCGCCGAGCCATGAATCGTTTGTTTACGCCACCTTGAGAAGTACACGAGCTTCTTTGAGATCACGACACATCATGCAAAATGTACGTTGGACATTCCTGTCCGACTTTTTTGCGACGGGCAAGAATGCCCATCGTACCTCGTTATAAGCCTTGACGGCCGCACTAAGCCGCGACACGAAGCGCGGTCTTTGCCGTGAGTACGTTGACTGCCGCATTGAGACTGTTGACGGTCTGTTCCAGAGTGGCCACAACCTCAAGCGTCTGCAGATTCTTGTTGAGTTGCTCCTGCAGTTGTATCAGGCGTTCTTCCGACTCCGTCATTTGCAGCAGCGTCCGCCCCAGTCTGTGCAGCTCTTCAGCCTGACCTGCGGATGACAGCGTCGTCGCCTGCATGGCGTTCTGCCACGCATCAACGCGATCGACGAAGGCCATCATCGTCGTCTGCATTTGCTGCGTGAACGCCTGAGTACTCTGGTGCAATGACGCCGCGTATTGATCTCGCGACACGTCGATGCTTTCGCGATGAACCTGAAGAGTTTGCTGCGTTTCCTGATTCAACGCCTGAGCCAGCGTATCCGTCTGCTGAGTAAGAGACTGAGCCCAGTCCGTCTGCAGAGACATCAGATGCCGATTCCAGAACTCCGTCTGTTGCGTCAGCATCTGAGCCGTCCAGTCGGTCAGTGCCGGGATCCCGGTTGCCTGGTTCGTAGTGGTTTCCGTGGTCAGCGATGGAACCAGCTGATCGATTCCGAACTGTTCAATCTCGTTAAGATTGTTCTGTTCGCCTCGCTCAATCAGGAATGTGCCGAAGACCAAAATCATGGACATCCCGAGAGCCTGAGCTGTCGTATCAAACGCAACAGCAAGACCAGCGGTGACTTCCGGAAGTGATGAATCCAATTGCTCCGGCGTCACGTTGGCAATGGCCATCGTGATCCCCACGACGGTACCAAGAAAGCCCATGATCGGGACGGCCCACGTGACCGTTCGAATCAACGAGTAGCTC
>CAIJTV010001135.1:0-2310 GCA_903823635.1 uncultured Planctomycetaceae bacterium | reverse complement strand
GCCGGAAAGCCCCGCTGTAAATCACAACTGCAGCAACGCATGAAACTGCCGCAGCAGAGCGGCACTCCGCTGATCGGTATGGTTTCGCGCATGGCCGATCAGAAAGGGTTTGATCTTGTGATGGGATCAGCCGACCGTCTGCTGTCGAAGGACATCCAGATGGTATTCCTTGGTACCGGCGATCCGACCTGTGAAACGCAGTTGCGAGATTTGGCGTTGCGGTACCCGACCAAGGTCGCAGTCGAGATCGGTTTTGATGAATCACTGGCTCATCAGATCGAAGGAGGCGCGGACGCGTTTCTTATGCCAAGTCGTTTTGAGCCCTGTGGTCTGAATCAGATGTACAGTTTGCGATACGGCACGGTGCCGATCGTTCGCAAGGTCGGAGGACTCGCGGACTCCGTGATCAACTACCCGTCAGATGCAAAAAGCCCTGAAGTCGCTGCAAAATCTCTGGAAACAGCAACAGGATTTGCATTCTCTGACTACACTAATGAGGCATTTGCCGGCACGGTGGAAAGAGCGATTCATTGCTATTCGCAGAAGTCGATCTGGCAAAAGCTTGTGCAGAACGGAATGACCGGTGACTGGTCGTGGACTCGCAGTGCGGAAAGCTATGTGGATGTCTATCGAGCTGCTCAGGGACGCCGATCGGCGCGGGTTGCAGAACGCCGTTGTTAGTGAGCGGGGCTGCCCGCAGATAACTCTTGAAGGGTATTTCAGTGTCTGAAGTTGTTGGCGTTGGATTACTCTTCGGTGGGCTCCTGCTGCTGGTGGTTGGGCTTTTTTGGCTGATCGCTAAAGCCTATCGTTCCCGAGGGATTTTTCTGGCGGCGTTATTGGTGCTGACGACGCCTTTCGGGCCCTTGGTTTATGGCCTGATTCACTTTCGCACTGCCCTGAAGCCCCTTATTCTGATTCTCGCAGGTCTGCTGATCGGTGCTGCTCCCTTCGCGTTCAGCCATGGACTTGAATTGCTGATGGGGCTTGGCGAACGCGAACGTATCATCGCGGGCGAACGACATTTGATGCTCACGGGCTGGGATCGGCCCGACTACAGCATCCTGAGTACACGTACTGACGTCGTTGTCCTTGAAATAGCGAACCCAAACGTTAACGATGAAACGTTGAAGTTGTTGCTGCCGTTGTCGAAACTGCGAGAACTGACGCTGAACGATTCCATGATCTCAGATGAGGGCCTGAAACTTCTCCGTCAGTTGCCAGCACTGGAAAGCCTGCGAATCGCTCGTACAAAGATCACAAAGGACGGCGTCGTTGATTTCCTCGCTGATCCACCCGCGAAACTGAAAGAGCTGGATGTGTCGGGAAACTCGATCCCGGCGTCTGCTCTTCGGAAGTGGAAAAACCAGGAGCCGGAAATTCGCCGGTATGTGAACTAGCGATCGACATGCCTCGGATGCTGCAGTAATTCCGTCTCTGCTCGCGGGGCGGTATGAACTAAGGCATGGTGCGAGCGGGATTGATCATACATGTTGTTACCTCAATCGCAGCGGCGTACAGAATCACTTTGACACTCCGGACAAGAAGACTCACGATGAAACTGACAGAAGATGTTGTTGGCTCGGTTGAGAACGCGAACTTTCTGTGCCTTGCCTGTCAGCTGGCCTACTTTCCTGAAGCGGAAGCGATTCCAAAGTTTCGCGATCAACTGGGATTAAACGCAAAACTGATCAGCGTCGACAATACTCAGGTTTACGTGGCCGACAATGAGGAGCATATCGTTGTTGCATTTCGAGGCACGGAAGGGCCCACAACAATCGACGGGCTTAAGGATTGGCTACTGACAGACGCGATGAATCTGTTGATCGTTCCTGAAGGTCGACTGGGCCATGATTTGGCGGCCGCTGGTGTCGGGGCGAAGTTTCACAAGGGATTCGTCGACGCGATTGCAGAAGTCTGGGAACCACTGAGAGACTCCGTCGAAGCGAAGTTCAAGGAGATGGATCGGCCTCTGTGGGTGACTGGTCACAGCCTCGGTGGTGCTCTGGCCTTGTTTGGAGCGTGGTTGCTAAAACGCCGTTTTATTCCTGTGCATCAAATCTACACCTACGGCGCGCCGATGGTTGGGAATCAGAAGGCCTGCGATGCGATCAATCGCGAGTTCTCCGGGATGATCTCGCGTTACGCGAACGGCAATGATCCTGTGCCGAAGTTACCCGGCCTAAGCCTGATCGCGAACGAGTTTGCCCACTGCAACACGGAAAGAATCGTCGGGAGTGACCCAATGACCTCATTGGCGCAGTTCCTGGGAGGAATCGGATCAAAGGCCGTGGAAGGCATGTTGTCCGG
>CAIJTV010001134.1:0-3934 GCA_903823635.1 uncultured Planctomycetaceae bacterium | reverse complement strand
CCAATCCCAGGATCACGGCAAACATGATCTTCCAGACGCTGTATGGTCGCTCGCCCTGAACTTCGCCTGTTGCTGCATTAATGAAAACCTGGAATGTCTTCCCGTTAAACCGGTAGGCCATCAGCCAGACCGGCAGCAGCAGATGCTTGTACGTGATGGCATCGTACTGGCTTTTAACACTGCTGACCATTTGCGTGTCACCGCCAATGCGTTGATGAACCTCGGACAGAATCGCAGCGTCTATGCGTTGTCGACCTTCTTTAAAGCACGCATCCAGCTCTATGTCGTACGTTCGAGCCATCAAGCCGGCCAGCATCTGCTGATTGAAGGGCACCACTTTAAGCAGCGGCCATGGTTCCAGAGCCAACATGTAATCTCGGCGCAGACCTGTATTGGCAAGTACTAACACATCATCAAAGAATCGTTGAAACGATCCGCTGGCGGGATACCAGCGGGTTCTTCGTTCGGTGCGTCGATTCTTTCCGTCGCCCACGGTCACGTAATAATGCTCGCCACGCTGACCTGAATACGCGGTGGATGTCATTGAATCAAAAGTGTAATAGGACAGATAGATGCCGTTAAACTTGCCGTCCGCTCCGTCTTTAGAGAATCGATTTGGGGCGAACCAGCGGGAGCGCACCCACTGCTGGAGATTGCGACGTGCATCGTCTTTGTCTATCTGAAACGGCAGGACACCGTCGACCGGGATACGATGTTCCTCGCACTTATGAGCATTCTCAAGCTGCACCGGTGATGCACAATAGGGGCAGAGCGTGCTGGTTAACGTTCCATAGAACTCGACATTGCCACCACAGGACTCGCACCGCAGTTCGCGATGAGTTTTCTCGGTTGCGGCGATCGATGGGTCTTCGTCCACTTTACGATCGCGCGCTTCCTCACGCCATTGCCGGAGTTGCTCCAGCATGGCATGGAAATCCTGCTCCCCAAGGACCTCGTCGCCGGATTTCTCAATTTCTTTAACGTGACCGCAATACGGGCATTTCAGAGACTGGTCGCCAATATGGAATTCCAGATCGGCCCCGCATGATTCACACGGGAACACTCGCCCTTCACCGGAGTCAAACGTGCGTCCCACTTCACCGGTCCGCACGTCTCGACGATGAATATCCAACGGGCCGTTAGGGTCGGTCTCAGACGGCAGTTCCGCAGAGTCATCCTGTGAGTCTGTTTCAAGCGGCATGAAAGGATTGACCCGTTGAATAATTCAGATGAAGAAACAGGAGGCACGAAAGGCAACATGCGCAGACGATTGAAGAGCCAGCCCGACAACGTCTCACCGTCAACGGGCCGTGACGCATTTTCTCTCAACGGGATCAGGAACCAATATCTACGTGCCCAGATGGGCGCATTGAACTATTGGTCCCTGAAACTACGCGTACTGCAATTACGGAGCTGGCATCGGAGGAGGGGCTGGCGGCCCAAAAGCACCAGCCAGTTGAGGCACCTGACCAGCGGCGGCCCAACTCGCCATACCGGCCGTCCAGACCAATGTTGCGGGTGTGATTTGTCCCCCAGCAATTGCGGAAGCGACCTGTTCCGCGCCGTAAGGTCCCTGCGATTGTCCGTTCATCGCAACATGCCACATCGCAGGAGGAGCAGGTGGTGCCATACCCGGTGCCGCTCCGCCTGGAGCAGCACCAGGGAACATTCCCGGCTGCATCATTCGTCCGGCCATGGCAACGCCGATGCCCAGACCCAGTCCAGCCCCTGCACCACCACCGGCGCCATTGTCGGCAGTCATCGCCTGGCCCATCTGATACTGCTGGAATTTTCCGAGGTCGCCGATAACGCCGATGCTCGTGCGAGTATCGAGCGCTTTCTCGACGGCTTCCGGGAGCGAAATGTTGACGATGATCAACTGAGGAATTTCGAGACCGTATTCGTCGTCGATTTTCTCCTGCACAGCCTTGCGCAGCAACTCGCCGAATTCTCCATACTTTGTTGCGAGGTCCAGAGCAGCCACATTCGACTTCGCCAGAATTTCGGCGATCGTGCTGGAAATGATCGATCGTAGCAGTTCGGTCACCGCGTCAGCACCGAATTCTTTGTCGGTACCAACCAGCTCAGTCAGCAATGCCTTTGGCTCAACCGCTTTGACCGCATAGGTGCCAAACGCGCGAATTCGGATGGGTCCGAATTCCGGATCACGCATCATGATTGGATTCGGAGTACCCCATTTCAGATCCGTCAGTTGCTTCGTACTGACAAAATAAACTTCCGCGCGAAACGGGCTGTTGAAACCATATTTCCAGCCGGCGATCGTGCTCAGAATCGGAAGGTTGTCTGTCTTGAGTTCGTAATTGCCCGGTTCAAAAATGTCGGCAATCTGGCCGCGATGAACGAAGATCGCTTTCTGCCCTGGACGAACAATCAGCTGCGCGCCGTTCTTGATTTCGTTCTGATAACGAGGAAACCGCCAGACCAGCGTATGTCGGGAATCATCAACCCACTCGATGATGTCGATCAATTCATTTCGCAGCTTGTCAAACAACCCCATTGAACGGGCTCCCCAAAAAGATTTCCATGGTAATAACGTCGGCCGGTCTACCGGTGTCATCGCTGAATTGTAACGATTGATATTCCGGCGAAGACATTGAAACGTGGCGAAGTCTATATCAGATCACACGATATCCGCCACAGTGAGTTTTTGCACACTTTTTTCTTCTTACAGTTTGCAGCAGAGGCACTTACGCGGTCTCTTGCTTTCACTGTTTAACGGCAACCCGCAGGCGTCGTTGCCTGATCTCGCCTCCGCCTGCGGCTCGCCGTTAAACGAATACACTCAGGAATTGATTCAATCAACAGGCCGCTGGTCAACTGGAATCATGGCACGGAAACATACTCGATACGGATTTCCGTTTCCGAAATGACCGGCCATTCTCCGTCCTGCAGGGCGGTTGCACGCACGGTCAGATTCCATTGGCCTCGCAGTTGTTCGTCGATCTTCGAAAAGATTTGCAGCACTCCGCTGGTTTTGTTCGGCTCGATCAACATCGGTGTTGCGGAAATGAACGCTTTCGCCTCTTCTGGTACAACGAGTTCCACCTTCACCGGCAGCGGAAGTTTGGGAGACCGGGCGACATTGACGGCAATCTCCTGAATCTCCCCGATTGGAGTCACCACGTCGGAATTTTCGGTGGACAGCTTCAACAAAGCGCCCTCCATAATCATAGTGATCCGAGCATTTCCTGGCTTCGTGAGATAACGCACATTGCCTTTCGGATCGGGCACCGCCACAACGCCATGTACGATGATGCGGCGGGTCAGGTCCATTGGCAGCCATTCCGGAAGAAAGCACGGATACCACGCGCGGTTCTGATCGGGGGGGACCGTTAAAATTCCGCCACGAGTTCCCATACGCTGGCGATCCTGTTTGGCGGTCATCTCCAGTTGAATCTCTCCCGCAAAGCCATCTTTGCGAACCAGTTCAAGTTCCGCCAAATAAGTGGTGCCTCGATGAACATCTCGCTGACGTTCTTTGTCGACCACAAGGACTTCGATCGGCGCTGCCATCGTCATGGCCAGCAGTGTTTGATTAACCTGGCGATCAGAGAATTCTCGCGGGCAAAGATTTCCTCCTGCATTGGCTGTGGCGATGCGACGTGACTCTGTCGATCCCACCATCGAACTGCCCACAATCGTGATCAGCTTTGCGACTACGGCCGCGTCCGCTGCGGATTCGAGCATCACTTTTGCGTCCGATTTGCCACCCGGAATCTTCCAGTCGCCGGTGGCGGTCACTCCTGCCGGGAGCCCTTCGACACTTAAAGCGATCTCGCCATCAAAGCCACCAGAACGAAGCGCCTGCACGGCAATCTCGGATTTGCCGGCCAGCGGCAGCGCGACCGTCTGAGGCGCTGTAAGAATAAAGTCCGGTTTCTGTCGCAGGCATTGCAGTCGGTAAACATGATTG
>CAIJTV010001133.1:0-2429 GCA_903823635.1 uncultured Planctomycetaceae bacterium | reverse complement strand
TGTGGATCCATTTCCGGAATGTATTCACTGGCACTGACAGGTTCGGCATGCTCATCCAGTTCAGCTCGGCCGGTACGTCGAACAATTGAAACGACGTCCGAAACTGCCTGTAGTCGTTCTTCAACGGTCTGATTGATTTCATTGCTCGTGGCCAGCGATGTACCCGGCGGCAGCAGAACATTGAGCTGGACGGCTCCTTCATTGAATGCCGGCAGGAAGTCTCGATCCAGTCTCACCACAAACAATCCGGCCACTGCGACGGCAATCACAACTACGGCCAGATTGAGCCGTGGGAAGGCGAGACTAAACCGAATGACTTTGTCGGCGATCCATTTCAGACATCTGAGCAGTGGACCATCTTTCTCAGCATGGCTGACAGTTTCACGTCCCAGCAGCCAGTAGGAAAGAATTGGAGTAACGGTCAGAGACACAATCAGAGATGAAAAGATGGAGACGACGTAAGCGACACCCAGCGGAGTAAACAGACGCCCTTCCATGCCTTCCAGAGCGAACAGCGGGATGAAGACCAGACACACAATCAATGTGCTGAACACGATTGAATTTCTGACTTCGGTACTCGCTCGATAAACGACCAGCAGTGGTGGTAGCGGTGATGAAGATTCACGGTTTTCTCGGAGTCGGCGGAAGATGTTTTCTACGTCCACGATAGCGTCATCGACCAGTTCCCCAATAGCGACGGCAAGGCCTCCCAACGTCATCGTGTTGATCGACATTCCGGTGATCTTGAACACGATTACAGTCATCACCAGTGATAGAGGAATCGCCGTGAGTGAGATAAACGTGGTGCGAAAATTCATTAGAAACAGAAACAGAATGATGACCACCAGAATGCCGCCGTCTCGCAGCGCTTCGATCACATTATGGATCGCTCGATCGATGAATGATTCCTGCGAATACATGGGTTCAATCTGGTAATCGGCAGGCAGCGAGGCTTTCAGTTCCTGAACAGCCGCCATGATGTTCTTTGTGATTTCCCGAGTATCCGCGCCCGGCTGTTTACTGATCGTCATGACCACAGATGGGCCGCCTTCGAACTGGCCCGGTTCACCAGTGTCGGCATTGTTGGGTAAACGCCGATAAGCACTGCTGTCGCCACGCTTCGCTTGAGCCGCCTCGGTAATCCGTGCGACCTGAGCTAATGCGACGGGTCGACCATCTCGAATGGTGACGACGACCTTTTGAAGATCTTCGACCGTCTGAATTCGTCCAAGTCCGCGTACGAGCAATTCATTGGGGCCCTGCTGATCGAGATAACCACCGGTGGCATTCTGATTGCTGCGTTGCAGCGCTTCGCGGATTTGCCCGAGCGTAACGCCGTAATGCTGCAGAGACGAGGGTTCCACTAAGACATGAAACTGCTTGCGGCCGCCTCCCATCGTGAAAACCTGGGCGACTCCGGGAATCGTCAGAAGCCGTTGTCCGATCACCCAGTCCGCCTGAGTTCGGAGTTCCACTGGATCCGTCTTGCTGTCTCGGCTCCACATACCAAGGACCAGGATCTGTCCCATAATTGATGAGACGGGCCCTAGTTGTGGCCTGACACCTCGCGGCATTCTGTCGCTTACGGCCGCAAGTCGTTCGTTCACAATCTGGCGATCGACATAGATATCGCTGCCGAAGCCGAATTCCACGTTGATGACGGCAAGTCCTATTCCTGACGTGCTGCGAACAGCCTGAACGCCCTGGGCTCCATTCAATGCGGTTTCGAGTGGAAACGTAATGCGCGTTTCTACTTCTTCAGGTGCAAGACCTGGGGCCTCGACCATGACCACGACACGCGGTCGATCGAGATCCGGAAAGACGTCGATC
Organism: uncultured Planctomycetaceae bacterium; assembly: GCA_903823635.1. Lineage (GTDB taxonomy): Bacteria > Planctomycetota > Planctomycetia > Planctomycetales > Planctomycetaceae > SXXK01. The sequence goes on along the minus strand of CAIJTV010001133.1, from coordinate 599 downwards.
GGCATTTTCAGGGCCGCCCAGGAGCCGTAGCCCAGCAGGAAGATTGCAACTGCAATCGTCAGCAGTCGTTGGTGCAATGCAAATCGGATGATGGCGTTGAGCATGGAAGTACCAGCGATTTGGAGTGATTCGTCTTGAAGTCTGGACGCAACAGTAGTTCGTTGCGTTGCGTGGCAATGGCTGATTGATAAGCAGGGCCTTACCGAGCCACCTAGTGATTGTGGCCCGCGTGTGGATCGATCCCACCGCCAGCTTTATTGCGTACAGCCATCTGCATCTGGTGAGCGTTGCGCAGAGCAATCACGTCGCCAGGGAATAGCGCTCCATCATTGGCGAGAACAACAGACGATTGATCTTTGTGAATCACATGAACCGGGATTCGATCGAAGTGTTCGCCGTTCTGTTGGAAGACAAAGGACTCCGCGCCTTCCTGAGCCACCGCATCGACAGGAACGACGATCTGATCTTTCCACTCCTCAACAGGAATCATCAGCTGCAGACGCTGTCCGGGTTTGTATTTCCATGAGACAAACCGATTCCCTTCGTCGTCTTTCTGATCTCGAATAATTTCGTTTTCAAGGTCGACAAAAAACTTCAGA
>CAIJTV010001132.1:0-3331 GCA_903823635.1 uncultured Planctomycetaceae bacterium | reverse complement strand
TCTGTCGTTCCGCGAATAGAATACTTCGATGTGCTTTGCCGTTGTCGAGATTGCCGACGCTGGTTCATCTTCTTCGCGAAGGAACAGCAATACTGGTTCGAAGAGTTGCGATTCTTTGTCGACAGTTGCTGCGTTCACTGCCCGGAATGCCGACACCTCCGCCGTCAACGTCATCATGAAGAGCAGGAACTTGCGTCGCTTCAGAAAGAGACTCAGCCAACGCCGGAACAGATCCATCGGCTCCTTGAATTGACGATTTCAATGTGGAATCGACGGTTCATTCGGAAGCGATCAGTACTGGATTCGACGATCAGGATCGCATCGATAAACGATCCCTCAAACAAGCTATTGGAAGAGGTCCGTGAGCTAAGAAGAACACTGGACGCCGTTTGAATATCCGAACCTGGTTCATCGCGTTGAATCAACTCCTCCACCAAAGAAACAGCCCTCAAGCCAGAATCCCTGGCACGACATGTCCGTGAACGTCAGTCAGGCGATAGCGACGACCCTGGAACTTGTAGGTCAGTCGCTCATGATCGATGCCCAGCAGATGCATGATCGTGGCGTGCAGATCATGAATGTGCAGCCCGTCTGAGGCGATGTTGTAGCCGAACTCACAGGTTTCTCCGTACACAGCCCCGGCTTTGACACCACCGCCTGCCATCCAGATGCTGAAGCAGCGAGGATGATGGTCGCGGCCGAAATTGGGTGACAACTTGCCCTGACAATAGTTAGTCCGCCCGAACTCGCCGCCCCAGACAACGAGCGTATCCTCCAGCAGTCCGCAACGTTTGAGATCCTTCACCAACGCAGCCGCCGGCTGATCCGTTTCCTTGCAAAGTTTTGGCAACGCACCGGGAAGACCTCCATGATGATCCCAGTCCTGGTGATAGAGCTGAATAAATCGAACGCCTCGTTCTGCCAGTCGGCGTGCCTGCAAACAGTTGGCCGCAAATGAGCCCGGCGTTGTGACGTCCGGGCCGTACTCATCAAGCACCGACTTTGGCTCACCAGAGATATCCGTGGCTTCCGGGACACTGGACTGCATGGAATAAGCCATCTCGTAATGATCAATACGATTCTGAATTTCTGAGTCAGGCGTTTTCGACAGCTGGTGTTCGTGCAACTCCTTCAAACGGTCCAACAACAGTCGTCGACTCTCGCTGCTCACGCCAGCCGGATTGCCCAGATACAGCACAGGATCCTTGGCTGCTCGAAACTGAACGCCCTGATGTCGTGACGGCAGGAAGCCACTGCCCCACAGATGTGAACCCAGCGGCTGGCCACTTTTATCTTTTGTGATCAACACGACGAACGAGGGCAGATTGGAGTTCTCCTGTCCCAGACCATAACTGAGCCATGCGCCCATGCTGGGGCGGCCGGCAATCTGAGTTCCGGTTTGCAGAAACGTGACGCCGGGGCCATGATTGATGGCTTCGGTGTACATCGAATTGACCACGCAAAGATCGTCAGCAATTCCGGCCGTGTAAGGAAGCTGATCGCTGAACCAGGCGTCGGCCTGACCGTGTTGAGTAAACTTGAATGGCGATCCGACCAGCGGAATTGAAGACTGGTTCCCGGACATCCCCGTCAGACGCTGAGTTCCTCGGACGGAATCCGGCAACTGCTCGCCATTGCGTTGATTCAGAACAGGCTTGTAATCGAGCAGGTCGAGTTGCGACGGAGCACCTGACATAAACATGTAGATGATGCGTTTGGCTTTGGGAGCAAAATGTGGCTCGCCCAGAACGCCTCGGTCCTTCACTTCTGCGGAGGCCGCTTGAGGCGACAACATGTCGGCTAATGCCAGGCTTCCCAGTCCGAGTCCGGATTGCGTGAGGAATTGTCGTCGAGTTTCGATGTCGGGAAAGAAGTGCATGGGAGTTCTCCGACTTTCAAACCGGAATCGATGCCAGATCGTTCCGCAGAATTCAGGATCAGGACAGATTTTCCGCAGCGGTAAGACGGTTCTCCGGGGAAATGTCCACCAGCTTCGGAAACAGTGGTCTCGACTCTACCGACTTCGGGCGATTGAGGCTAGCATGGACTCTCTCCGTGGAGGCAACTCTCAGATTCGAACCTTGACCAGGACAACGCCAAGTTCGGAAAACTGTATTGTCGTGTTATTGGATGATCAGCCGGAACGCGTTAGCGTCCGGTTTTTGAAAGATTCTTCCGCATGAACCGGGTGCTAACGCACTCCGGCTGATTAAAACAAGACACCAAGAGCCGCCAACCAACTTTTCAATCATCTCCCAGCTTAATCTGCCCTCCTCCTTGAAAGACTTCGCCATGAATGCCGACTTGTTTTCACGCCGAAATTTTCTGCAGTGTTCCGCCGTCGCCGTGGCGGCCGGATCAGTTGTGAACGGAGCAGCTTCTGCACTCGCGCATCCAATCTCCACATCGCTGGCCATTGCTGAAGATGGACTCAAGGGACGTTTGTGGAAGACACTGAAGATTGGCATGGTCAACGTGCCGGGATCATTGACCGACAAGTTCAAAGCGGCAAAGGCGGCAGGCTTCGAGGGCATCGAAATGAATGCTCCCGGCATGGATGTTGAAGAGACCAAAAAGGCGATTGCCGAGAGCGGTCTGCCGGTCGACGGAACAGTGAACTCCACCCACTGGGATGTTCGTCACACCGACCCAAACCCAGAAGTGCGTGCGAAAGCTCTGGAATCTCTGAAGTCCGCGATTCGAGACACTCATGCCGTGGGCGGGCATTCCGTATTGCTGGTTGTTGGCCATGGCAAGGATGGCTCAGAAGAGGAAATCTGGAAGCGATCAATCGACAGTATCGCACAGGCAGTTCCAGTGGCTGCACAGTGGGGCATTCAGATCGTGATTGAAAACGTGTGGAATCATTTCCATTACAACCACGAAGGCGATCACACTCAGAACGCGGACAAGTATGTGAAGTTTGTCGATGAACTGAATTCACCATGGGTTGGGATGCAGTTTGACATCGGCAACCACTGGAAGTACGGCAGCATGGGCGACTGGATTCGCCAGCTGGGCAAGCGAGTCTTCAAGCTGGACATCAAGGGTTACAACCGAGCCGAAGACAAGTGGGCTCGAATTTCCGAAGGCGATATTGATTACGCCGATGTGCGAAAGGCTTTGACAGAGATCAACTTCTACGGATGGTGTGCTGCCGAAGTCGGCGGCGGCGATGCTGCGGAACTGAAACGCATTGCCGGTGAAATGGATTCGGTGTTTGGCCTGGTGTAGATGGTTTGATGTGGCAGAGCGCGAGCTGTCAGTAGACGGAAGCGTTAGTTCAGATTTCGTTTAACGGCAAGCCGGAGGCGACGGTTTTAGCTTACGC
>CAIJTV010001131.1:0-5488 GCA_903823635.1 uncultured Planctomycetaceae bacterium | reverse complement strand
TGATTCGCTGGATGGTGGCGACGGTGAGGACATTCTCATCGCCGGACTGACCAACTTTGATAAAGTTTATGGAGCTCTCAACCTTCTGATCGCTGAATGGGGATCCACAGATCCGATTGGCACTCGAATTACAAAGCTTCGAACCGGGGTTGGGCCAGGCTCGATCGCACTGAAAGCGGGAACCTCCGTTAAGGACGATAACGGCCAACTCGATGAACTCACGGGCGGACTTGTCGCGTTGGACTGGTTCTTTCGGGACCTGACCGATCTTGTGACGGATCTGAATGGCGAAGTGATTGACGAGCTGTGAAGGGAAGACCATCAAATGCTGCCCGACTTCATTCTTTCCCCCGGAAGGAACGAAGCTTGGAAAAGCGTTCACGAACTCTCAATGGAGGTAGACACGATCGGCTCGCTCTTCACGGAGCTTGTCAGTGTAGACGGTGGAAATGGTACCGATACCTGCAAAGGTTCAGCCGCTTGGGCGAAAGTGAGTTGTTAAGGCCAGCGGCAGAAAGAAAAAGTCCCTTCTGAGCCCGAGACGCTGGCCGATTCGATAGAAAGATCGGCAATCCCATGCCATTGACATCATTCGCGGGTGACCACAGAAATGTATTGAGCACGCACCGATGATCATAGCCGATGTGGCGAACCGGAGCTCGCTTTACTACTCCGGTCCGACATACCTGGGTGCCTGAATTCGATGTGACCGGAGCAGGTTGGGGAGGTGTGAAAGATTGGTCCGGTCGGCCCCCAGCGGATTAGCTTTCGGTGAACTTTTTCGCAGCTTTGACGCAGTTGTGACGTGTTCTGCAACCTGTGAGCAATTCCGCAGATCAGCAATACCGCAGGCATTGATTATCTGTTCAGCGTCCGAGGATCTCTGCGGCACATCGCCGCCGGAGAAAACATTTTGAATAAGTCCCGGTAAACTCCTGATGGAACGTCGCGGCCGCACTTAACTAAGTTAAATCAGAAGGTGACATCGCCATGAAACAGGTATAATGCCTATGGGCTTCTCGAATCCTGCAGAGGCGGCGGATTTTCTGCAGATCATTTCGTTGAAACGGCTGGTACTGAATCGAGATAGAAAACGTCTATTGCCGTTTTTGTACGATTGCGACGGGCGGGCGTAAACCCATGAGTGTTACTGAGCCCTGCGGCCGCTCGCCTGTTACTGGTTTTCAACTGACGAGATCCCCAAAGCGGAGGAAGACATGGCAGATAGCGGACGTAGTGTGATGGCGTTGGTTCCCACTCGGAAGCAGGGCTTAACGCAACTGAACGATCTGGCCGAAGTCATTGGGAGCTATGCGACCGCACGTAACTACGCTGATGGGCTGACGACGAGTCGTCTTTCTCCATACATTCGGCGGCGGCTGATTCTGGAGGAGGAAGTTTTCGCGTTCGCTCTTACGGTCGGAGGATACGCTCGGATTGAGAAGTTTGCACAGGAAGTCGTCTGGCGAACGTACTGGAAAGGTTGGCTCGAAGCCCGGCCGAGCGTTTGGAAAGCCTATCTCACGCGACTTCGGACGCTCGAGGAGACGCTTCCCAGGTCGGAACAGGATCATCTCGCGAGTGCGATCGCCGGGACGACGGATTTGACGTACTTCAATGCGTGGTGCGACGAACTCACGTCCACAGGCTATCTTCACAACCACGTACGAATGTGGTTTGCGAGCATCTGGATATTCACTCTCAGGCTTCCATGGGAGATGGGTGCTCGATTCTTTCTGGACCACCTTCTTGATGGCGATCCGGCTTCCAACACGCTCTCATGGCGATGGGTGGCCGGGCTTCAAACGCCAGGGAAACACTACCTCGCACGGGCGGATAACATCGCAAAGTATACAAACGGTCGATGGGTACCGAAACCGGGCGAACTGAATGAGTCGGCTAATGCGATTCGGGACGACGGACTCGCGCGAATCTCCGCAGTAAAGCCGGCTCTCGGACCTGATGCGGGCCAGGTACAACCGCGGGCGGTGCTCCTGCATGATGAAGACTGCGGGCCGTTGCCAGATAGCTGGGCTGCGCTCCCGGCCGTTCGATTTGTCGTTACTGACAGGCTACAACATTGTCCGGGCAAGTTAGTGGAAGAGTGGATCGCCGGCGCATGCGCTGATGCCGAAGCCCGCGTGGGAACCGTGACGCTCGCTCGCAGCGAGGAAGAAGTCACCGACTGGTGTCGGGTGAACGGGATGAATGAGGTGTGGGCATTTCGGCCACTCACAGGATTTGTCGGCGACGCTTTGGCCGTCCTCGCAACTGGACTGGCAACCACTGGTATTAAGCTCCGCTACGCTGATCGAGGACACGATATTACGTTCTTCCCTATGGCGACCAGGGGATTCTTTCCATTTTGGGAAGCAGCATCCGTCACGCTCCGCCGTCGCTGAATAGAACTTGCCCACGGCGAGAGCTCTGAATTCTCGCAAACTCGGCTATAACAGACACCTCGCAACAACTCCTTGCAAGGCCGGATTGGACGCAGCGATTGCTGAGTTTTGCACGCCAGTACCGAATGGTCGGCCGGTCATGCTGAAGCTGCTCCGGATACGGAGGCATGGCTGCTTCCAGATGCGCTGTCCAATGCTATTGCAGAATGGCTTCCACCGGCCAGTCACCTCACCACTCACCGCTGGCGCTACAAACACAGTTCAGACGCTGACGACCGAAGGATGCTGTTCGATCCCGAGGTCGGACTGGCGGTGTGCGGAGACTGGCCCGCCGGCGGGCGGGTTGAAGGTGAATTCCTTTCAGGTGTCGGAGCTGCTGACGCGATTTGCGACTCGGAGGGCTTCAAGTTGGGCGAGCCGGGGGCGTGATCACAACCTTGAAATATCCGAAAAAGGTCTACGATCGCTTTCATGAAGAGCGCAGAATCAATCTCCCAAACGCACGCTCAAAGACGTGCTGGCATTCGAAGGTCTGGCGTCCGCTCCGACGCGGCCATACTCGAATTGCGAGAATCCGTGCGAAGGCTTCTCATGGTCGATAAGGCGTTTTTTTATCGGAAGAGCTTAGCTGGTCAAAGGGGATACCGTTGACTCGATCCGTAGCCGTCTGGTGGGTCAAGCGCGATGCCCGACTGACCGATAACGCATGCCTTGCCGAGGCGGAGAGACTCGGTCTCGAGATATTGCCGTTTTTCTGTTTCGAGCCGTCTTTGCTGGCAGCAGACGACACATCTGATATGCACACCAACGCTCAATGGCAGGCACTGTCTGGATTACGAACGACGCTCCGCAAACACAACGCAGATGTCGTCCTCGCCCATGGCGAGGCAGTGGAGAAGTTGGCCAAGTTACATGCCCTGGTGCCGTTCACTCATCTTCTCTCCCATGAAGAAGTCGGCAACGAGATCACGTTTCGTCGCGACCGAGCCGTGGCCGCGTGGTGTCAAGAGCGGGGTGTTGCATACCACGAGTTTCCACAGTCGAGCGTGCGTCGGGGCGGAGTGAACCGTGACCGTCTGCAGGAAATGTGGCGGTCCCGAATCGTGGATGCACGCCCGCTTCCAGTGCCTGCAATTTATCAGTCCGACGCAATCCGCCAACTGGCAGCCGCAACAGCATTCCCAAAGCTTAAGGCCTTCTCGACGAACAGCCAATGGCAGTCCGTCAGTGAGGCGGACGGTCTCGCAACGCTCATTGCCTTCCTCACTTATCGCGGGCGGTCCTATCGGGGCGGCATCAGCTCGCCGAACACTGCGTTTGCCGCGGGCTCGCGACTGAGTGTCCATCTTGCCTGGGGAACACTCACGGCCCGGCAAGTTTGGCACGCGGTCCGCGAACGGCTTGCGGCACTCGACCCTGACGACTCGCAGTCTTCGTGGTGGAAGCAGAGTTTACAGGCGTTCCTGAGTCGGTTGCATTGGAGAGATCACTTCACACAGCGACTGGAATCTGAACCAGCACTCGAGTTCCAAACTCTTCATCCATGCTACCGCGACTTGCAGTTCGAGAACAACGAACAGCTCCATATGGCATGGCGCGACGGCTGCACGGGTTATCCGTTGGTTGACGCTGTCATGCGTTGTCTGGCGGCCACTGGCTTCGTCAACTTTCGCATGCGGGCGATGGTGGTGAGCTTCGCATGTCACGTGCTCCATCTCGACTGGCGACTCATTCACCCGCATCTTGCTCAAGTGTTTAGAGACTACGATCCCGGCATTCACTTAAATCAGCTTCAGATGCAAGCGGGCGTCGTCGGATGGAACGCGATTCGCGTCTACAACCCGATGAAGCAACTCATCGACTGGGACTCTGAATGCCGTTTCGTGAAACAATGGGTGCCGGAGTTGCGGGATGTACCGATAGAACACATCATTAAAGGCGAATCAATTCCCCGTTATCCCGCCCCGGTGGTGCCATTCACCGAGCGTGCTAAGTGGATGACAAACCTGCTGTACTCCAAACGCAATTCCGCCGAAGCTAAGGCTGCTACGACGGCCGTTTACCTCAAACATGGATCACGCAGGAAGGAAAGAGATTCACGCCGCAAACGGCAGCCGAAGAACGTTCTGCCAAAGAAAACGCAGACGCGGAGTTTGTTTGACGAACTCCCGGAAGAATAAACCGCAATCGCGTCCCCTCGAGGCAACGGCGGATGGAAGCTGAATGCCTGACGCAAATGTTCGTACTCGATGAATCGAGACACTGCCGCATCAACGCTTCGATCGGCAGTTAGTTGACCGCCACGAGCAATGAGAGGATCAGGACACTCAAAGCCGGGATGGTCTTTTTAAATGCGTCCCCAATCCTGATGTGCATCCCGACGGCACCCAGCATGAGTACAGCCATCCCAATTGCAGCGGGACGCATCAAGTCAGGCCTCCAGAAACTCACAAGCAAGGATAAGGCGAGCATTACCTTGAGGCCGCCAACAACCCACATAAACCACACCGGCAGTCCGTAAGTGGCGAACTCCTCTTTCATATTCTTCGCTGCGCCGCCCCGGTAAATCGTTGCCTTGTTGAATCGCAATAGCCAGACGTTCAAAATACCCAGCGCGATCGTCAATTGGGCAACATTGCGGATATACTCCATTGGCTTTCCTTTGCTGCTGCCTTGAAACGGCCGAATCTTCGCTCAGGAGAGGACCGTGTTTCAGTTTTTCTGATTCATGAATTGGTGGCACGTGCCAGATGCCAAGTGTTTTCATCAATAAAGACGTGGAAGAGAAACGGGTGAGGCAAAAATTCTCTTGAACGGCTAAGAGCTTTGATTCATCCTCTGACACGTCTCACAAGCGTACATTTTTCGGTTGCCCAGCAGCCACGTTACGATCCTGGAACCGCAACGTCGACAACGGGATCGCTTGTAGACATTCAGCCGCTCCGCAGAATTCAAACGACTCAGCGGTTTGTCGAACAACTGGCGTTCGACGGTGATGATGCGATTGTACTTCACCCCGATTTTGAGCAAGTCCGTTGTCAACTTCCACAATGAGTCGAATTGCTCCCGTGACAACTCGTTGGATG
>CAIJTV010001130.1:0-3512 GCA_903823635.1 uncultured Planctomycetaceae bacterium | reverse complement strand
GCTTCGCACCGACAGAACCCCATCCGACAACGGAAGACATTCAACAATTCCCTGTTCGTTCGTTGTCAGCGTTTCATCAATTCCGCAACCAGCGGCTTTGACTTCCAGGCCCGATGCGGGTTGACCATTAAAGGTTACCGTCAGTTGCAGCGTGCGGCCGGACCACTTCGGAGTGACCTCCAGAGGCATCCGTTCCGCATCATTGATTGCTTGCCATTGGCCGCCGAGAGGAGACACATGCTGCTTGGCAAGATACCTCAGCAGGAACGTTGCTTCGCCTTTGCTGACAACGCCGTACTCATGAGACACAATGACAGCAGTGGCTTTGGCATCCACATCGCCGGTCAATGATTCGGCCGTCAAAGACAGAGGCACCTCAATGGCTTTGGAGCCGCCCTCGTCGCCGGGGACATAAGCCCAGACTTTGGCTGCGGCGACTTTGCTCAGTAATTCAGGCTCCACAGATTCAGCAGACTCGCTGAAGCAAATCTGAATCTTCTCTCCGGACTTATTGACCCACACAAAATGAGCATTCGCCAGTGGGCTAAAGAGCAGACAGGGTATCAGTGCAAGATATTGAAATAGTTTCTTCTTCATCTGAGTTTCTCTTTATCTATTGGTTCGAGGCGACATTCTCGCGCCGGGGTTGTTTGAGTCTTCGATGGAATTGTTGGATTCATCAGCGTAAAAAAGTTGGCAGCACGCTCAGGGTTTTGATCTCAGATCAAAGGGAAACGTCTGGTCATTAGAATCCTGCACAAACGCTGTCAGTGTTGAGTTGCTGTTGTAGGCGGCAGGAATCGGATTGAGTCCCAGCGGAGATCGCCCCGTCCGCATCACCGCAGCGGTATAAGCCGCTTCATTATCGATCGCGAATCCCTGGAACTGAGTGGCTTCGACTTCGACACGATGAGTCCCCGGGATGGGTCCGTTGTCTTTGGAAAAAGAGAACTGTCCATCAAGGATCTCCGCCATCACCCCGGGCCCGGTCGTTGTCCCCTGAGGCTCGAGACGAATCAGTCCATGCTTCAACGGATTCCCATCGACGTTGACCAATCCGGAAATTGCTTGTCTGTTCATAGCATCGCCGGAACCACAGCCGATCGCGAAGAACGTAATCAGCAATCCAGTTGCGAAGGTACACTTTTGCTGAAGCAAAGAGTTCGACTTAGAATTCACTCTGCACCTCCCCGCCAGCACGCGTTCCGGCGGCATCAAGAACAATCTGGCTGATGTTCTCGCTGACAAACCTCGCCGAGCCATCGGCCAGAGCAAATTGTGCCCCACCAATATGTTCACTGCGAAATCTTGAGAGAACGTTGGCTCCTCCCTTCCGGGGATTGAACGGAGCCATTGTGGTGAACGCCGTTGCCAGTGGATAAGGAGAAGACCAATAGGTGAACCCCCAGCGAACCTGGCCTGAACATGGGCCGGATGTGAACAAATAGTCCGGAAGATTCCATGCGGCTTCGCCGACCAGCAGCGTATTCGAGGTGCCGTCTGTGATATCACGCATCTGAGTTTTCCCGGATCCCGGCCCGACGATCGCGCCGTTGTGAGGATTGCCGGTGGCGAATGATCCCCACGGATCTCCGCTGCCAGTACTGACGGCATAGGTTCCGGGCGCTCGATTATTCGCATCACAGGCCGAGATCGGAATCTGTCGTCGCAGCGGAGCTGACGGACACAGATATGCAGGAATCACCTGCTGCACCGCGGCCATGTTGATTGGGTCGCTGTTTCCGAGTGAAGGGTTGTAGAGCGTAAATACTCCGGACTGTTCGAGATAAGGCAGGATCGCGACGAAGGCACTGGCCCTGGCCAGTGTTCCTGTGCCTCCCACTTCTGTGGCGGGGAACAGATTGAAGACATCGTGATAGCTGTGAATCGCCAGCGAGATCTGCTTGAGATTGTTGCGACACTGGACCCTTCGCGCGGCTTCGCGAGCCTGCTGCACAGAAGGCAGGAGAAGTGAAACCAGTATCGCAATGATTGCGATCACAACGAGTAACTCAATCAGAGTAAACCCCCGACGACGGGGCCAGACACTTGAAATAGAGACACCCGACAACAAGACGCTCTGCAACATTGCAGCCATTCCTCCACACGAACCACACAAGGTGAAACCGAACGACACCATGTCGATCGGACAAGCTTGTGCTGAGCGTGGCTGGCTACCTGACCATGTCTTTGGCTGGCTGCGGCCTCAGCATTTTTCCGTGAACCTCAAACACCGTTGCAGGCCAGCAACACGAAGCTGAGATTCAGTCTCAACACAATAGCGATCAGGTGGTGAGTTTCAACAGCAGTCCTGGCAATTCCAAAGAATTTCATGCGAGTGAAAATTGATGCCCAAGCCCGCTGAGTTCATCGCGCAAAAAAAAGAGTTCAGCCAGGTCGCTGAACTCCCGTTTTGTTGAACCACATTCTGATGGCAAGAAGTTACTTCGTCGGCTGCGTTGAGATGCGAATGCGACGGTACTCCATTTGTCCTCGGTCACCTTCCAGTCCAATTGGACCAGTCTCAGGAACCTTCAAAGCTTCCTCAATCACTTCACCGTTGCACGTACAGTGAGCAACTCCATCCTTTACAACCACGATCAGCTCGTTCCAGTCACAGGATTTATAGTTCTTCAGCATCTTGTACGGACCAGCCAGAGGATAATCACGACATTGCAATTGCGGTTTGCGAATGAAGACGCCGCTGTCGGCATTTGGTGTCGCTCGAAACTCCAGCTTCAAAGTAAAGTTGCCCGGGAATTCACGCGTTGTGTAAAGCTGCTGAACTCGACTGCCCTCGGCCGGCGTCGTCACGATGAATCGACCATTCTTCGCGACATACCGACCATCAGGAGTCACAGTCTTGCCGTCATGCCCCCATCCTGTGAGATCTTTTCCGTTGAAGAGACTTTCGAATCCTTCCTCTGGCGTGAATTGATCGGGTTCAGTTTCCAGAAATCCCTGAGTCGCCAGGATCGGGGTCAGTGCTGCGGCCCATTTTTTGTAGCCAATTTCATTCAGGTGCAGCAGATCCGGCATCTCTTCAGCTTTGGCATCGCCCTGTTCATTGGCAAAGAGAGCCCAGGTATCCAGCACTGTGATCTGCGGATCCCCCTTGACCTTCATCGCTGTCAGCTTGTTGATTTCCCGAATCTTGTCGGCCGGACGTTTCTTGGTTGCTGAGCTGGGAAAAACCTGACAGAGAACAATTGGCAACTCCGGATTGTGCTTCTTCAATTCGTCCACAATCAGCTTGATGTTGTCTGCGATGATCTGTGGTTCGGCCTGCTCTTCCAGATCATTGGTTCCCATCAGCATCACAACAGCCGACGGATTGAGGGAAAGCACGTCCTGCTGAAGTCGCAACAGCATGCCTCGAGTTGTATCGCCACTGATACCGCGATTGGCGGCCTTCATGCCGGGGAACAGTCCCTGAAAATCATCGCCCCAACCCTGGGTAATTGAGTCGCCAAGGAAGACAACGGCCTTTTGATCCTGCTCAACTTTTGTGG
>CAIJTV010001129.1:0-2229 GCA_903823635.1 uncultured Planctomycetaceae bacterium | reverse complement strand
CTGCGCAGGATCTTTTCCATTGGTCGACCTTTGGCCAATTCATCGACGAGCTTGTCGAGATATCGAACCTGCTGAGAGAGCGGATTCTCAATCTCCTCCACTCGATAACCGCAGATCGTCCCTGTGATCAGGCGGGCATTGGGGTTCAATTTGGCATGAGCGAAGAAATCAGCAAATGAGATTTCTTTCTTGATGTGCTTCTCCAGAGTTTTCTCGGTATACCCAGTGAGCCATCGAATCACCTCGTGCAGCTCCGCTTTGGTGCGATCCTTCTTCTCAACCTTTGCCAGCAAGTAAGGATAGACCCCAGTGAACGTGAGTTTCGCGATCCGATCATCGTGGGTGATTGTTTTCTTCATAGCTTGCCGTTCTTTCTGTGCCCGTGAAGTTGTGTCCAGAGCAACTTCTAACTTCCTTCAGCCAAACACACTTTAGACGGGAGTTAGCAACATCTTAGCCAATAACTGCCGGAGAGACGACACCTGTCTATTCTGCGGAGTAGATTTGGCACTGCTGAAAAGCGAACTGTCTGGAAGTGAGTCGAGCTCCGGCCTATGCTGCTGCGATTGAAACCCTCGAGCCATTAAGTTGTTCGTCTACGTTGTTCGTTCATTTATTCTGTTCTGACTAACCTCCGGCAGATCTTCGTTCATCACTTTCTTCTATCAAGATTTGTGGCTATGCCCATTGAAGTCGCTTGCCCTCACTGCCAGAAAAATCTGCGAGTGGGCGATCATGTCGCCGGGAAGAAGATCCGATGTCCGGCGTGTCAGGGAGTCGTCGCGGTTCCGGCGGAAGAAATTGTCGAAGTAGCTGAGGTGTATGAAGAGCCGAAGCCTGCTCGAAGGCCAGAGTTGCGCAGTCAGCGACCGCCGGGAGGTCAGGAAGCTCGCCGACCGGAGCCCAAAAATCGACCAGCGGAGGCGCCGGAGCGTCGGTCTGCACGAACACGGCCACGTCTGCGAAAACCTCAGAGTTCTCGTGACTATGTTCATTCGCAATGCGGCGGAGTGACCACAATCGAGGGGCCGGAGTTTCAATCTCTGGCCGATCCGCTTTCGAAAATGCATTCAACCTATTGCAGCGAATGTGAAGACGTGTTTCCGATCAGTGAGTTTGCATGGGACGACACCCAGGAGCGAATCTCGGACTATTACGCTCGCTATCAACAGCAGGCTTCCGGCTTACAACGATTCATCGCATCCCGTGGCGGCATGTTCACAATCGCCGGTGTCGTTTTTGTCGTCGGACTGTTGTCATGTGCCGTTCTGGGAGCGTTCGGGCTTGCAGCAGCGATTGTCGGGGCAATCGTCGCGATCGTGCTGCATGTCATGGTGCTCGGCCCGATGATCCTTCGGCAAGTTCTGGGAACTGCGGATCCAACGCAATTGGAGTGAGGCCATTCGCAGCATTGATGGCTTGCGTACGCCGAACCAGGCCAGTCGTGTTCCATTTCGACCTCATGCCTTACTGCGCAGAGTTTTCTCCATTACCGTCGTGGATGATGATCGCTGCACAGCCTGCTGCGACGTCCTCTTGGACATTGCGTTTGAACGGGATTAAAGTTCAGTAACGATCACCGTCATGCATTTCGTCCGGCGATGCCCTTCTTTGGCGTCAATGCAAGGCGGCAGCCTGCCAATTCCTCGTCTGTCAATTTTCAGAGCGAAACCTCCACAACGATGCCTGCTGCTTCAGAACCAGATTTTTCCCGACTCAGAGTTACGGGAAAAGACCGCGCGAAGTTTCTGCATAATTTCTGCACGAACAATATCAAAACGTTAACAGCAGGAACGGCCTGCGAAGCTTTCTTCACCGATGTGAAGGCTCGCATTCTGGCTCATGGCTATGTGCTCGCTTTCGATTCGTTTCATGAAATCTGGATGTTGCCGGGAGATGCGGCTGCGTTGGCCAAACATCTCAGCAAATATGTGATTACCGAAGACGTCACTGTCACGGACTTTTCGACAGACAATCACGTTGTGGTATTCAGGGAAACGCCGGAACTGTTGGCTCTGCCGCCTTTTCATGGTGCAGCGGAAAACACTCAGGACACTCTGTGTGGACAACTCAATGAATCAGCGGAGTCAAAGTGCAACTCCACATTTCTGCGGGTCACGTGGGCGTCTGAGCGACTGATTGCCATTGCTGGTTCTGCTGAACAGATTTCAAACTTCCGCAGGAACGTTTCAATCAATTCCGACGCGGAAGTGGGTTCAGATGAACTGG
>CAIJTV010001128.1:0-4308 GCA_903823635.1 uncultured Planctomycetaceae bacterium | reverse complement strand
TCTTGCTCTTTCCGATTCCAGTCAGGCCGGATTGTTTCGCTTCACTGCCTGCTGTAGTTGTGATGAAGTCTCGGTGACCAGTCGTCCTCAACCCCAACAAGGTCCAGCACTGCGCAAGCCGGCAGTCGCGGGAAAGTTTTATCCTTCGAGCCCAAAAGCTTTGGCAGGACTCATCAACAGTTGCCTGGGCATAGTTCCCGAGGAGAAGGAACACTGGCCGGCCGTGATGGTGCCACATGCCGGCTTACAGTATTCCGGACGCATTGCCGGGGAGGTCTTTAGACGAGTCCACATCCCTGAATCCGTGATCATCATTGGCCCACGGCATACTCGTAACGGAGTTGATCTGGCAGTGGCTCCCAACGTCGAGTGGGAATTGCCCGGGCAGATTGTTGCTTCCGACATTGCTTTAGCGAAAGCGATCATTGCTGGAATTCCCGGACTGCAATTTGACGCGGCTGCTCATGCCGCTGAACACAGCATCGAAGTCGAGCTGCCTTTTCTGGCTCGACTTGCTCCCCAGGCTCGAATCGTCGGTATCACGATTGGTTCAGCCAGCGTGGAACAGTGTCTTACGATCGGTCGCCAACTGGCCGATATCATTCGCAAGCTTCCGGTGCAGCCACTGCTTGTGATTTCAAGCGATATGAATCACTTTGCGACCGACTCAGAAAATCGTCGACTTGATGAGCTGGCGTTAAAGGCTATGGAGACGCTGTCCCCGGTCACATTGTTTGAGACAGTTCGCTCTCAAAACATCAGCATGTGCGGAGTACTTCCTGCTGTGATCGTTATGGCGGCTCTCGAATCACTTGGGCAGCTTAAGCAAGCGGTGCGTACCGGCTATGCGACCAGTGCTGACACGTCCGGTGACACCAGTCGAGTCGTCGGTTACGCGGGGATGTTGCTGGGACCATAATGCTTTGCACGGCCAAGAAGTTGGGTTCGCAATATCAGCCGGAACGCGTTAGCGTCCGGTTCGGGACCGCTTACTTCGATGAAGAATCGGCGCCAGCTCCGGTCGCAGGCTTCAACAGCTCCGCCAGCGTAAATCGCTCAAACACAAGATGCGACTGACTGCCTTCATAGACGATGCCCACATGCTCCGCATCGATCTGAGTCAGACTCGGATATCCGGCTCCAGGACCTTCGTCCAGCAGAAGATGATGAGAACTCGGCCACGTCTGGCCCTCATCAAAACTCACCTGAATCGTATGATGAGTTCTCCCTTTCTGCGTATGAGGATTGGCAAACAACAGCACGTGCTTTTCCTGTCCGGACTCCATGTAGTTCACTCGCAGCAAACTGCCGTTACAGTTGGGCTCGATGAGCGTATTGCGACTCGTGGCATGAGCCTCCCAGGTTTTGCCGAGATCCTTCGAAACCACAACGGCGCGGTATCGCTCATGATCGTTACGGATATTCAGCATGATGGAATTGTCGCCCAACATTACGGCCTGACACTCATTGCCACCAGCATAGCCCGGGTTGCCCACGGTCCATGTCACTCCGTGATCTTTACTGATCATAATCGTCGCAAAAGTTGCTAGTGGCTCCCGGCCTGTTCGACCTTGAACGGGCATGACCAACGTTCCATCCTTCAACTGAATTCCCTGTTGCGGTGAAGGAGCAAACAACCACCACGATTCCTGCTTGAGCTTGCGTGTCATGTTTACGGGCGCCGACCAGGTGAGTCCATCATCCTTCGAGCTGACCATCATAAACTGAGCCGTCTTGCCGATTTCAAATCCCGGCTCGGAGCCGTCGTCAACCCACTGATGCTTTCCGGGCTTGCCATTCATCCACAGGGCGAAGCAGAAGATCTCGCCGGTTTGTCGATCGATGATCAGACCCGGATCACTGCATCCATTCAGTTCCTGTGTCAACCCGCCAAACTCGCCCATATCCATGATGACTTTTACCGGCTCCCACGACTGACCACCATCAGTGCTGCGGCTCAGGCCGATGTCGATATCTTCCTGCAGATCACGTCCCATTCGGCGCCGCATATCGTAGACAGTGAGCAGAGTTCCTTTTGCAGTCGTCCCCAGCGCGGGAATGCGATAGGTGTGAACTCCGTCATCCTGGTGTCGACGTAGAGCAACCCCGATGCGATGTGGTTTGTTGGGCGACTCATCCATAACATTAAATGGGCCCTTGTTCGTGTTGATCTGCGTGGAGACCGCGACGACCTGATGGGACAGGTTTGCGGTCTCCGTGAGTTCTCCTGACAGCCAGAACACATTTTTTCCTGGACTCAGAGTCTGCTTGCCACGAATCAGGATCTTTTCCGCTGGCCCGGACGACTCTCCAAACTGATTCTCCGCTGCGAATTTCTCGTTGGTCCCCGTCGAAAACAGAGCCAGCGACTTGAAATCCGCGATGGTGTCGGAGCCCGCCAGTGAAAACTCCAGCGAGTTCAGCTCAACATTTGCTTCCTCGGTGACCTTAACGACAACTTTGACAAGTGGCCCGTGCAGATTTCGAATCAGGATTGGATGTGTCGGACTGGATGCCGTTACCTTGATATCCGCCACGGCGATCCCATCCAGAATGCGCAACAGCACCGCGCAGATCGCGATAGATCTTAATAGAACATGAGCCATATCAATACTCCTTCAAATCACTAACGACGCGTGCACAAATCTCTCTGCAACTTGCTGAAGAGACAGCCGCTGTCGAAAAAATTGCAGGCTGATTTCCCCAGGAAAGCGGATCTCTATGGCACCAGCCTACACTCGTTTTCGAGCCCGTTCATGCAGTTCAACCGGGACAAACTTCAGCAATCGATCGATCACGACATCAGGAGTCACACCCTGGCTGGCGGCCGTAAACGTCGTCATGATTCGATGTCGCAGGACAGGCTTCGCCACAGCTTTGATGTCATCCGTTGTCACATGAAATCGTCCCTGCAACAACGCATGCGCTCGCGCGCCGAGAATTAGATATTGACCAGCTCGTGGCCCCGCTCCCCAGGAAATCAATTCCTTGATGAACGGCGGAGATTCGGATTCTCCCGGACGAGTTGCCCGGACCAGATCGCGAGCATACACAAAGATATAATCCGCGCAGGGAACTCGACGAACGACATCCTGCAACGTTCGGATCTGTTCGGCATTTAGAATTGGAGTGAGTTGGGGCTTTGATGCACCGGTTGTCTGTTTCAGAATCTGCAGCTCTTCCGCAGCCGACGGATACCGCACCGTCACATGGAACATAAACCGGTCCAACTGCGCTTCGGGCAGAGGATAGGTGCCTTCCTGTTCGATGGGATTCTGCGTGGCCAGCGTGAAGAATGGATCCGGCAAGTGATAAGTCTGAGAACCCACGGTCACATGACGTTCCTGCATCGCCTCCAGCAGAGCCGCCTGAGTCTTCGGTGGAGTTCGATTGATTTCGTCGGCCAGCAGAACATTCGTAAACAGCGGTCCCTGAATAAATTGAAACACGCGACGACCAGTCTCAGGGTCGTCCTGCAGAATGTCCGAGCCGGTAATATCAGACGGCATCAGGTCCGGCGTAAACTGGATTCGTCGAAAGGAAAGTTGCAGAATCCCGGCGATTGTGCTGCACAGCAATGTCTTGGCCAGCCCGGGAACTCCGACCAGCAAACAGTGACCGCGACAGAACATGGCGATCAGCAACTGATTGACAACCTCATCCTGTCCGACAATCACCTTGCTGATTTCCTGCCGCATCTGCTCATAGGCTTTGGTCAGCCCGGAGATCGCCTGTTCCTCGGCTGCGGTCGGTGCCACTTCGGACGGATCATTGTTACTCTGTGTGTCGGCGTCAGACATAGCAAGCGTGGTGAACTCACCGGAATGTTAAAGGCAGCGGATTCAGAATCGGCATTGAAACGCCTGCACGATCCAATTGCGAGCGAAGAGAAGCAAAATGAGTGACGTGAAGTATCTGATCTTTGATATCGAAACAGTCGGCGATGGTGATTTGATTCAGAAAGTTCGCTACCCGTATGAGAACTTGACGCCTCGCGAGGCCGTCACCAAGTATCGCCGACAACTGATGGAGGAGACCGGAAAAGACATCCTCCCCGGTACATTTGTGCTGCCTGTTTCTGTCGCGATTGCCAAAGTCGCTGCGGACTATCGCCTGACAGAAATTACCGTGCTGGATGCTCCTGCATTTCGACCTCAGGAAATTGTGCGACGTTTCTGGCAGGGCTGGCAACACTACGATCGACCGACGCTCGTGACATTCAACGGTCGAGGCTACGATCTTCCGGTACTGGAATTTGGAGCGTTTCGTCACGGCATCAGCGTGCCCGCCTGGTTTAACGTCGAATCG
>CAIJTV010001127.1:0-1882 GCA_903823635.1 uncultured Planctomycetaceae bacterium | reverse complement strand
TCGCTTCGGTCGTCGCTCACTTGACCGAGGCTGCTTATGCCAGGCCAATGTGGATGACTCACACCGAATCTGCTCCGCAACACGCTGAAACTCACCGTAGTTCACATCATTGAGCAGGCTCAGATCGTTGCCAGCTTCACGGACGACTCTTCGCACTGTCGCCATCGCGGGCTTCAGGAAATCCAGAAGCGTCTGAATCGGTCTTTCCTCTGATTCCGAAGCCCCCTGAGCCGACAAAGGAGACCCCAAATGAATTTCGAGCAGCGGTATCCTGGCCCCCGAGACTTCGCGCGACAGACTTCCGGACGACAACACCCACTGATCCCGGCTCATGCCAGACGCATGAGTCTCGAACTGCACATGATCTTTCCCCAGTCCGTTGCCTCGGCCCAGTCTGGACACGAGATCCACAACCGAGTCCGACATATTGATCGCATCTTCACCGATCGCCAGCAATCGGAGCGTTGCCATGTCCCCTTCGACCGCTTGAGCTTGCATTCCCGAATCAACCGCATAGGTCATCAACCGGATGCCGCCCTGCATACCATTCGGTAAGGTCCCGAATCGGATCAAATTGTCAGGCTCAACCGCGCGACCGTATCGACAGTCGTTGTTAAGCGGGCATCCAAGACAGTACTTGCTGAAATCGATTCCTTTCGTCGATCGTTCGACGGTTCGCAATATCTCTGTTGAATTGGCCGGAAGAAACGGGATTCGACACTCCTGATTTCTAAGGGTCTTCAGCACCCCCCCGCGAAACGCTGGCCCAAGAAACCCATTCAGCTGGCCGCCGGTCTGGAAGGTCAGCTTCAACAGACTCGCTTCAATCGGGATGTGTACATCCTGAATCACGACACAGCCTGACCGATCACCCGGCAGGATATCAGAACGCTCGTGCGGCGCAGAAATGGTGGAGTGAAAACTCATCGGGACACTTTTGTGAATAAAAACAACACGTTTTTCGAAGAAGCGATCAATGATTCAGACGTTTTTAACAAGATCAATGCCATTCAGATGGTCATTGCCAGTCCCCGTAGATTTGCTGAAACGGGGTGGCGGCCTTGGGCTTCTGCGATGGCTTTCTCGGGGGAGCAAGCTGTGATCCCGCGGAGAGTAGAGATGATCCCAGTCTTCGGTATCTCTTTCAACTGAGCAGGGAGCGTTAGTTGAACACGTCGACTTTTTCCTGCGCGTGCTATGCAATTACGAAAGGTATGGCGATCGGCGATGCTGCTTCAGGAAAGCAAATCTGCGCGTTTTGCCAGTCGCTTCGCAAGGGGATGGCGATGATTCGGTCGGTTGTCCTGTCCATTATCCTGCCCAGAGAATCAGCCAGAGCTCGAACTTCACTGACTGTCGCCTGAACAAGAAGCACCGACTTCTGAACCGGGAGGCCTTCTTTACGAATGGCTTTTGCAATCTTTTGTCTGCGGTAATCACACGGAACATCATAGGCAAAGACCCATGTCAACATCACCATCACTCCCATCAAAGAGCAGAGCAAACGAACTCGTATTTCATTTCAAAGCGTCCTGATCAGTAGCCTCCATGACACGTGCTAGATCACGGCATTTGCGTCAGGATCAATGTTTGGTCGTGCGACGACTCGGATCAAAGGAATCAGGTGGCAACAAATGGCTGTGATCAACACCACCACTCCAACGAATCCAGATTGAATTGAACCAAAGATCTCTGCTTCCAGAGCTTCGTTCATCTGAGTCGCTGCTTCTCCGCAGAAAACTTCATTGGCGGCGATCAGGCCGAGAGTCATTGCAAAGAGCGCATTGAAAATTGCAGGTGCCACAATGTATGACACAATGGTTTCGGTATTTGCTCCGGTCATTCTCATCAAAGCCAGTCGGGGGGCCTCGTTCTGCAATGC
>CAIJTV010001126.1:0-4290 GCA_903823635.1 uncultured Planctomycetaceae bacterium | reverse complement strand
GGTGGATCCTGTGGAAAACCAGACGTATTGAAATCAACACCGATCAGATCTCGAATCGTGTTGCGGTACTCGCTGCGATTCAAACGACGCAGCACAACAGACGTCGATCGACTGATCGTTTCTGCCAGCAGCGTTTGGTTCGTAACAAAGTCGACCACCGCCGCAGCACTTTCAGCTTTTGGCTGTGGTTCACTTTCTGGCGGCATCGAATGACTATTGAGCACATCGACCACTTCATTCCATCGCTGCCGATTGACGCGATCTGAAAGGTCTGCGGTCAGTTGCGTGTCGACTCGAAAATCGGCCTCCTGAGTTTTCTCTCCATGACACCGAAGACAATGTTCCTTCAGAAACGGAGTCACTGTTTTGTCATACGCAGCCGTATCCGGCATAAACTTTTGCTCGGCGATCGCGGTCTGCGCAAAAGCGATCTGCGGAGCACAAGCAAAGCACAAGGCCGCCGTCAGCAGGAGAGACGTTTTCATGGAGATGTCGCAGGAATCAGATTTCGTGGGGAAGGATCAGGTGATTCTTTCCATCAATCCGCCCGTGTCAACCGAGGTGAAGTTTTGGCCAGGGTAACGCATTTTTTGAATTTGAGTGTTTCGTAGGGTGTGCCGGCGTTCGCCGCGGCGAACTTGTCGCACCCTACATCCTGTCCCTTCTTGCAACAATGCGCGGCAGTAAAGTTTTGGCGACAACGTATCGTCCGGCCGATTTCGAGCGAGATCCAGGCTCGGGCAGTGATAAGAAGTCTTCGTCAAAAAGCGGCGATTCCGCCCCGCGATGCTCGAACAGCCACCACTTTTCAATAAGCTATGCCGTGAGATCGATGGAGTTCGTGCCGGGAGTTGCATCGTGATTACTCTTTTTCCTCAACCGCTGAGTTGCCTCACGCGACGAGCCGCCTCAAGAATCAGTGCGTTGACCGCGACAGGGCTGATGATTCCTCGGGCCCTTGAAGCTACGACAGTGGCGGCTTCGTCAACAGCCACTGCCAAACGGTGCATCTCGATCTTTCTTTGCGGCGGTCCCTCGCAGCCTGATCTTTGGGACATGAAGCCCGAAGCACCTTCGGGAATTCGATCGTACTTCTCTCCGATCTCCACAACGGTGCCCGGTCTTCCCTTTGGCGAGTTGATTCCGCAAGTCGCTCAGCATGCGGACAAGCTGGCTCTGATTCGTTCGATGACGCATAGCAACAACGATCACAGCGGAGCCATCGCACATACGCTGATGGGTGAGCTGCCGCGGATTGCGACGGATGTGTATGCCTCACGGCGAGATCATCCGGGGCTCGGCGGAATTCTGCACAGGCTTCTCGGCGATCAGGGAGATCTTCCGGCCTGGGTCGTCCTGCCTCGCCCGTTTACGACCAGTTCTCCGAACTACAAAGGCCAATCCGGTGGATTTCTGGGGCCCGGTTATGACCCACTGATGTTCAACAAGGAACGAAAAGGTTCTCTCACCGAAGCTCCGCTGAATCTCGATTCCGTGCAACTTCTACAGGATGTTTCGACGACGCGTCTGACATCACGCCGCCAGCTTCGCCAGACACTGGGACGCACTCTTCCCGACTCCGCCACACAGCGCTACGATGGATTCTATGAAAAGTCTTTTCAGTTGCTCAGCGGTGCTGCGGCCAGCGACGTGTTCAATCTGGAACATGAGTCCGCAACAGTGCGAGATCGCTACGGCCGCAATGAGTACGGCCAAAGCTTTCTGATGGCTCGTCGACTAATTGAATCGGGAGTGAGATTCGTCAACGTGTTCTGGACGTTCTTTGACACAAAAGGTTGCCAGTTTAATCTGTGGGATAATCACGGTATTCCGAATGACGTCTGTGGCATCGACGGACAACTCACAGGGCGTCAGCAGATCACTCATCAGTATTGCACTCCGTCGTTTGATCGATCGTTCTCGGCGTTGCTGGACGATCTTCAACAGCGAGGACTGCTGGATGATACGCTCGTGTCCGTCGCCGGAGAATTTGGGCGGACACCAAAGATCAACGCCACGAATGGTCGCGACCACTGGGCTCATTGTTACACGAATCTGCTCGCCGGCGGAGGTGTTCGCGGCGGAGCGATCTATGGAGCCAGCGACGCACAGGGCGCGCATGTGAAAGACAATCCGGTTACTCCGGAAGATTACGCGGCCACGATTCTGCACGCGTTCGGATTCTCACCGGAAACCGCTATCCCGGACGAATTCGGTCGCCCCGTCCGCATTTCCATCGGCAACCCGGTGACAACAGTGTTTGGTTGACGGGCGCAGCGGAGGCCACCGTTTTTGAGGGAATTTGAAGTCATGAACCTCGGCTCCAATGGCTTGCTCCGCAAGGAGCTCACACCGCTTCACCCCGAATTCACTCACCATGGTCTCACTCCGACCGTCGCGAAGTCAAAGCCTTATTGGTTCGCACATGCATTACGAAAATTGCATTCGGAGGTAGCCCCAATACTCGCGACACCACTGTTCTCGCACAATGAGTGAGAAGAAGACGTTCGAATGAGATCGGGAATCAAATGCTCCTCTTTGGATTCATGAATCTACGCAGACGCTTACGGTCGGAGTCCCGCCACACGCGAATGAAAACGACAAGTCCAAACAAACAGAGAGAGAAGATTCCTGCGAAGCCATTTCCGGCGGCCAATACATCGTTTGCATAGTTAAGTCGCAGTGACTTAGGACATAACGACCGCCGTAACCAGGCGGCGACGAAAGATCATCAATTTCAAAATCGCCTGACTTCGCCGCTCCGACTCACGGCTTGGTTCTCCCAGCGCGATCCCAGAGTTGCACCAAACTCTGTCACAAGAACAGTTGTAGCCAAAAGTGCGACGCACAGTGAGCCATTTGGATCAAAACCAGCACGTTCACCCCAGACGGCGCTTGTCCAGGACGTCATAGCGATCGCCAAGCCGGAAACAAAGCTGCTACCGTTTGTCGGGGAGTATTTCGCGAGAATGCAGCCCCGACAAATTCTCCAGGTATCAAGGAACGCCATACAGACAACAGCGGCGCAGAAGCAGAAGAACACGTAGAAGAATGGATTTGCCACTATCCGGTACACCTCGGTCACAGCACCCTCGAAAACTCCAAGAATAAGGTTCAGCCCAATGATGCAACCCATAGAGAAGTACCACCCGTCATTCAATTGCTGCCGGAAGGTTTGGGAAACAGGTTCTTTGATGAAGACCGGTCCACAGGAATACAGCGGTGGCTCGTACGGATTTGTCATGTCGTCAGAAATTCTCTCAAGGCGAACGCCGACGATCACGGGACTGAACCGGACAGCTGTGACTTGAAACGTTGGCGTGATGGACAACTCCCGTGCATCGTCTTCTTCTGTTGCGTTTTCGCTGTTAAGACTTTCAAAAGCGGCTAATCATTCTTCCAAGTTAGAGAAGCACCGGGCGTCGACCACTGCCCAGCTTCGTATTTGAATTTCTCAGAGCGGTTCACCAAAACTGACCCATCATGGTTGTATATCTTCAAGCGTTCCAGCGCTGTCGTGGCTGGACCAGACAATACGGCTCCGTCTATTTCGTAACGTGACCCACAACAGGGGCAACCGTATTGTCTGTTTTCCGCAACCCAACTGGTGGCGCACCCATCATGCGTGCAAAACGTATGAACTGCAACGAGCTCGTTCTCGGGAAGCCGAACAACCCAAATCCCATCGCCTTCGGAGGCCTGGTAAAGCCCGGCCGCAGTGAAATCGCCTGGACAGCCTACTCGAACGTTGGACGATGGTTCTGCAAGGCTCAATTGTTTCCCTGTTAGATTGCGGCACCACAAATTTGGCAGTGCAGCCGAATACAGGCCGGCAGTCGCTACAATCAGCACCGCTCCAGAACAGAACAGCAGCAGCAAGACCCATCGCCTGTCATCGCGTTGCCAAAAGCTCACAGACGATGGTGGTGTTTCGTTCGTCATGGTATCCCCTCACAAGGCGTCGCCAGTCTTCGAGCGAGTGGCGACCTCGCCTAAGCAACAGAACACCCCGGGTAACCGGATGCGGCGAGGTGAAATGTAAGAACGCAGCGGGCTGGCTGCCGCACTCCGTTTCGCCCGCTTGTTCGCATTGACGTTTCTCTGCGATTCTCTCACGCGCCTTGTTCAAGCACATTTCTCAGACACCTGTCTCACGCGCACGTTCATCGGAGCTCAATGTCGATGCGCTTGTGTGGTTACGACACAAGTCGCCCCATGGCAAGAGCATTGAATGTCCGCCGTCAAGACGTCATGCACTGCGGATTCAAATCAAGCCGCGTTCAAAGCCCG
>CAIJTV010001125.1:0-1695 GCA_903823635.1 uncultured Planctomycetaceae bacterium | reverse complement strand
TCCCCGACAGAAACATGTCGTATTCCATTTTGAGAGTGGGGTCGCCTGGCGTCAGTGTCAACAGTGTTTTGTACTGAGCTACCACATCCGGAGTCATTTTTCGGACTTGATAGATCATCAGGAGAGCGCGATGAGCCTCAATATAGTCGGGCTTCAAGCTGACAGCCATTTTCAGGGAATTCGTAGCGGACTGGTAATCTGCTCTTCTTGCCTCAATGGCCCCTTTGCAGGTCCAGACCAGTGCATCACCGGGAAACAATTTGCTGACACGAATGATCTCCTCTAACGCGCGGTCTGCATCTCCGGCATTCATGAGGACCATGGCACGAAACGCATGAGAACGGGAGTTGCGACTTTCTGTACTTACCAACTGGTCATAAAGCCTTAACGCTGCATCATACTGCTGCCCGGTTGCCAGAGCGCCAGCCTGAGCGGCGATCATGGGAGCCTTCGGCATGCGAGCCATAACACCACTGAACCACGGTTCTTCCAGTGGCTCGGTCGCCGCGGGGCGTTCCTGAAGTTTTTTTTCCAGACCGGCATTTACATCTTTGATAGAGTATCGCGCGAACCATTGCTTTGCGTCCAGCAGGACGTCGTGTCCCGAGCGATCATCACCTAACAACTGCCGATACATTTCAGTTGCTTCATCCACCTTCCCCTGCATCGCCAGGAGTTGTGCGATCGACTTCAACACCAGAGGGTGACCGTTCGTCAGTTTCGACGCCGTTTGGTATGCGTTTTCTGCCTCAATAAAAGAACCTGATCTCGCCTGCACTTTTCCTAACCGCAGATATAGCGGAGGTGACGACGAATCCAGCTTCGCAACGTGTTGATAGGCCTCGACAGCTTGCGCGATATCGACCTCCTCAGCAATCACCCCCTGGAGGTAGATCCATCTGGGTTTGTCAGGGTTGTCGTCAGAGGCCTTCTTGAAACACCACATTGCCTGCGGCAATAACTCGTGTGCCATACATAACTCGCCCATCGCGCCCCACGAGGCCGCCGTTGGATTTCGCACGACTCTCTGTTGTGCGTCGATCAGATCAGATCGCAGCGATTCGGAGATACCGTCGGGAAAAAAATCCGGAGGGAAAGTGGTGGAGAATGGTTGCTGCCATGCCAGCTTTGCACCGACGGCGCCGACCGCAACGCATATTAATGCCGTGATCAGAAGAGCCCGCCTCCTGTACAGTTTTGGTCGCGAACATGTTTCCATCATTGGGGTTCATTCTTTACAGCTGATTCGCGACGAACTCCCGATCCCATGGTCAGGATCACCCTGGTATCAACCCGAGGCGCCGAAAATTCTTCCTCAAAACCTGCTTCGCCCGGCCATTGGACCACGATGCCAGCCAGCTCAGAAACATGTCCCAGACCAACATGGACAATCGGCTCCGAACTACTCAGATAGCTAAGGTGAGGCAACAATTCCGACACCCATGCTTTTTCGCTGCTCTTCACAACGACTTTCGCGCCAAAGGCGACTCGCCGCCGACTCGAATCCATCGGAACAATCTCCAGCCAATGCCCACTGCGGTCAGAATCGTTCCGAAAGATTCTGGCGGCGCCCCCGATTTCCGTCACCAGTAAATCCAGGTCACCATCCTGGTCATAGTCGCCAGTTGCGAGTCCGCGGTAGACTCCTTTAGTCGAGGTTATTCCCGGAGGTTCGTCCCTGGCCTCGCGGAAACT
>CAIJTV010001124.1:0-2336 GCA_903823635.1 uncultured Planctomycetaceae bacterium | reverse complement strand
TGGGATTGAAGCGGGCTCGAAGTGCCAGCCCTATGGCGGCTGGTGTCGTACCTTTGCGCCGCTGAGTGAACTCATTGACTTCATCCATCGCCATTTGCTGGATGTAGCTGCTGCCGACAAAGGCCTGACTCATTCTTGTCGCATCCACGTTCAATTGAATCGCCGGGGACTTGCCAGCCAGAACATCACGTTGGAAGTCCGGGGGAATGTCCACCACAAACGTAAAGTCTCCGGCATCCATTCCGCCATCAATCATGGCCTGAGTGATCATCCGTGGCGACTTGAATCGTGGCGGATAGAATGCCGAAATGATACTGGCCGACAATGGTGAATCATCCTCATCCACGATCGCAATCGGAGCGTTGTGCAGAGTTTCTGGTTTGGCGGTGGCGGAAATGTAAATCGAGAAGCTGAATGTGTAGACGATCAGACCAAGCAGGATCGGATCTCGTGCAAGGCTCCAAAGTTCTTTCGTGCCCAGTCGATAGATGTTGCTCGCGTGTGACATGAGGTTACGTCTCCTGTTTCTTCAGCAACAGAACAGACACACCAAGGATCACCGGCACGGCCAGCATCATGGGCCAGAATGATGAGCTGAGACTGAAAAAGCCGAGCGACTTGTTGAACACGCCACGACTGATGATCAGAAAATGAGACGCCGGATACATGCGACCAATGATCGCACCAACACCTTCAAGTGACGAAACGGGGTTGATCAGTCCGGCAAACTGAACGGTCGGAATCATCGTTCCGAACATCGTTGCAAAGAGTGCCGCGATCTGGCTTTTTGTGAATGTCGAAGCGAACAGCCCAAAGCCAGTCGAGAACATCACAAAGATCAACGCACCGACGGCGAGCGCCAAATAGCTGCCCTTGACCGGAACGCTGAACACCGTGACGGCCAGAATAGTCATCAGCAGAAAATTGAACATCGCAAGTACGATGTAGGGCAATTGCTTCCCCAGCAAAAACTCACTGCGCGTCACGGGCGTCACGTACAAATTGATGATCGATCCCAGCTCCTTCTCCCGAACGACCGACAACGCGGCCAGCATCGCCGGGATCATCATGAGCAGCATCGGAATCACACCAGGGACCATCGCAGGAAGACTCTTCACATCCGGGTTGTACCGAAATCTGGTCTCAATGGTCGCAGCGCCTTTAGACGAATCCTGCCCCAGCTTGCGAGTTGTGATATCCAGCAGCCAACTGCGGTGCATTCCCTGAACATAACCCTGCACGGTTTCAGCCCGAGTCGGCATGGCCGCGTCAACCCATGCGCCGATCTCGACCGCAGTTCCTCGCTTGACGTCGCGTGCAAATCCCGGCGGAATCTCAATCGCCAAAGACAGTTCCCCACTTCGCATTCGCAGATCAAGTTCTTCGTAATCCGCAAGAGGAGGGTGCTCGATGAAATACCGAGACCCTGACAAGTTCAGCGAGTAGTTCTGACTGAGTGTTGTCTGGTCACGGTCGAGCACCGCATAGGTCATATCATTGACATCAAGACTGATGCCGTACCCAAACACGAACATCAGGATCGCAGTCCCCAGCAGCGCCATGGTCGCTCGCACCGGATCACGCTGAAGCTCCAACGTTTCGCGCAGCGTGTAGCTCCACGCGCGACCGAAGTTGAAGGGAAACCCTGTTGATTTCACTTCTCCCCCACGACGAGGAGAAAGGTGGCTGGAGGCCGAATGAATGGGCGTTCCGGGCGACGCAGCAACGGGATGACTCACTGTGACTTCGTTCGAATTCGCACTCTCCGCTTCTTTCAGATATCCAATAAACGCTTCTTCCAGAGTGCTCGAATTGCGAAGTCGCACGAGTTCCGCAGGAGCATCTGTCGCAAGCACTTTGCCGGCATGCATGAGCGAGATGCGATCGCACCGGCTGGCTTCGTTCATGAAGTGAGTAGAGATGAAGATGGTCACTTTGTCGTTCCGCGACAGGTCAATCATCAACTGCCACAGGCTGTCCCGAGCAATCGGGTCCACGCCCGACGTCGGCTCATCAAGAATCAGAAGTTCGGGCTGATGGACCAGCGCAACGGCCATCGACAATCGCTGGCGAATGCCCAGCGGCAGTGTGTCCGGCATCGAATCCACAACCGATTCCAGTCCGAACCGGTTGACCAGATTGCTGACACGCTGAGGAATCTCCTTTTCGGACATGTCGAACAGTCGTGCGTGAAGCATCAGGTTCTGACGCACCGACAATTCTGAATACAACGAAAACGACTGTGACATGTAACCCACTCGACGCCGAGTCGCGATGTCGTCGGTATTGACCGAGTGGCCGAACAGCGATGCATGGCCCTCGGTGGGCTGCAGCAG
>CAIJTV010001123.1:0-2707 GCA_903823635.1 uncultured Planctomycetaceae bacterium | reverse complement strand
TGCTAAGCCCCGTTTCTGAGGCTCCGCAAAACGAAGACCTCTTTGTCTGGATTCAACGAACCCAGGGCAGATGGAACGAGCACGTCTATCGTCAGATGCTGGGTGCGGCGAATGAGTTTAAAGAGGGCGATCAGATTCTGGGGGTCGCCGCGGTTGACGATGCAACTCGAACGCTGGCTCGCAATCTCCTGTCTCGCACCACGGTTCAACAAATCGATGAACATCCCCCATTCAAGGATGAACTGCTCGAATACATCAACGCGGATCTCGATGCCAGCCTGAGAACTCGCCTTGGTGAAATGACGCTTGGCGATCTCAGGACCTTTCTTCTGGAGCGCAGCGAACAGGACATTCACGAGATTCGGAATGGTCTCTCCAGCGACGTTATCGCCTGCGTTGTGCGTTTGATGAGTAACGACGAACTCATCAAAGTTGGCGCGAAGGTCTTCAACCCACTGCCCGGCACTCAACTCGGCGCAAAAGGCTACATGGGGGCTCGAATTCAGCCGAACTCACCCACCGACAATATCGACGATATTCGCTGGCAGGTCTTCGATGCATTCGCGTACGGGGTCGGTGATGTGTTGATCGGAACGAATCCGGTTTCAAGCACTCCCGAATCTGTCGCGGCCGTCGAGAATGCTCTGCAGGATATTCTCGCGACATTCGAAATCACAGATGTCCTTCCTCATTGTGTCCTGTCCCATATCGACGTTCAGGCGGAAGTGGAACGCAAACATCCTGGCTCCACAGAGTTCTGGTTCCAGAGCATTGCCGGTAACGATGCCGCCAACAAAACTTTCGATCTGACCGTCGAAAAAATGAAGCTGCATGCGAGATCTCGCACAGGACGTTATGCACTCTATTTTGAAACGGGGCAGGGGGCCGACTTCACAAACGGACACGGCCACGGCACGGACATGGTGATTCATGAGTCTCGTAAATATGGCTTCGCAAGAGCTCTTACCACTGTCACTGCCGAGGCCCTGAAGAAACGCGGTCAAAACCGTCCGCCGTGGGTCCATCTGAATGATGTTGCGGGCTTTATCGGACCCGAAGTCTTCCGCTCCCGAGAGCAGCTTGTTCGATGCTGCCTTGAAGATATCGTGATGGGAAAACTTCACGGCCTCATGATAGGACTCGACGTTTGCTCTACGCTGCATATGGATGTCAGTCTCGACGATCTTGGCTGGTGCATTGATCAGATTATGCCGGCCAACCCAGGCTATCTGATGGCCTTGCCGACGCGAATTGACCCGATGCTGGGATATCTGACCACAGGCTATCAGGACCATGTCCACATCCGTGAGAAATTCGGATTCCGCGTCAATGATCGCATGTGGAACTTTTTCCAGTCGTTAAACATTGTCGACGAAAACGAAAAACCAACGCCGCACTTTGGCGACCCGACGTGGGTTTATCTGCAGTACTGCCGAAGG
The DNA here is from genome assembly GCA_903823635.1 of uncultured Planctomycetaceae bacterium. Classification (GTDB taxonomy): domain Bacteria; phylum Planctomycetota; class Planctomycetia; order Planctomycetales; family Planctomycetaceae; genus SXXK01. Next base: position 1,268 of record CAIJTV010001123.1, on the reverse strand, counting down.
AAGAACGACGCTCGCGAGGATGATGCTATCCGGCAGGAAGCCAGAGATCGCATCGACGAAGTCCGCTCGCGAGGTGTGTTCGTGGCGGAAGGTTACGGAGCCAGCCCGGCTGATCTTCAGCCCGAACTGGCCAAACAGATTCAGCATATTTATGAAGACGCCAGAATCTCAATCTGGAAAGAACTGGATGACGCCTTCGTCGCGACCATCCCGAACGCCGTTCGACTCCGCAGTCAGTCAGCGGACCGAACCGACTATATTCTGCATCCGGTGTCCGGTGAGCATCTCTCCGAGCAGTCTCGCGAGATGATTGATGGGATACGCCGTCGGAATGATCAGTTGAATACTCAGATCGTTATCTCCGATGGACTAAACGCGCAGGCTGTCACCGACGGCGATCAATTGATGAGCCTGATCACCGGACTCCGCAAAGAACTGCAGACCGCGGGCTTCAGGACTTCGCCAGAGCATCTGGTTGTCGATGCGGGACGAGTTCGAGCTGGCTATCGTATCGGTGAGCAAATGTTCGGAGGCCGCAAGGGGCGATTCACGCTTTTGCATATCATTGGCGAGCGTCCCGGAAGTGGCCATCACACACTGTCAATTTACATGACAACCGCTGATGGTTCAGAATGGTCGATTCCCGACAAAGTGGACCATAACATTACAAGAGTTGTCTCAGGCATTTCCCTCACGACCATGGCACCGGATGCGGCAGCCGTCGACGCCGTGCGAATCCTGCGGCAGATGTAGTCCCCACCGCTCATAAAAGGCACCTTCATGACCAGTTCTCTTTTTGATCTTTCCGGCAAAGTGGCAATCGTTTCCGGGGCCGCGAGCGGTCTTGGCAAAGCGGCCGCGTTGGCTCTGGCCGCACATGGTGCGGATTTGCTGCTCGCGGACCTGAATGAACCGGGACTGAAAGCCACCACTGACGAGATCCTGAAGACCGGTCGCAAAGCCGTTTATCGTCGCACGGATGTCTCAGATGCGGATGAAATTCAGGAGCTGTTCACGGTCCTTGATCATCAGTTCGGACGTATTGATTTCCTCGCCAATATCGCCGGAGAAGGCATCCTCGGCAAACCTGAAGAGATGCCGCTGACGACGGTGCAGCAGGTCTTTCAGAATCTCGTTTTCGGACGGTTTCTGATGTGTCAGGAAGCGGGGCGCCGCATGCTGATGGCTGGCAAAGGAAGCATTGTGAATATCGGCTCACTGGCAAGCACAACAGCTCTCGGTCGAGGCCATATTGCGTACAGCATGGC
>CAIJTV010001122.1:0-4495 GCA_903823635.1 uncultured Planctomycetaceae bacterium | reverse complement strand
TTTGCTGATTCTGCTTGGCGTCACATGGCAGCATTCTCGCAAAAAATTGGGGGAGAGGGGACTTCGTTTCACACGAAAAATCAGGAGCAGAATACTACTTCGTTGAATCTGAGTCGCTAAACATGGCGCTGTCCAGCTAAGGAATTACACAATTAGCATCGCATCGCCATAGCTGTAAAAGCGGTAACGTTCAGAAATGGCCTGGCGATACGCTTCCATGATCAAATCATATCCTGCCATGGCTGCGACGAGTACCAGCAGAGTTGACCCCGGCAGATGGAAATTCGTCAGTAAACAGTCAACAGCCGCAAACCTGTAACCGGGCTGAATAAACAAATTCGTTCGTCCCTGCCATGGTTGCAGAAGATTGCCTGATCCCATCGTCGCCTGAGCCGCAGATTCTAAAGTTCTTACAGACGTCGTTCCCACCGCGATAACTCGCCCGGGACGTTGCTGAGTCTGAATCACCATGTCACAGGTGTCAGAAGGCAGCCGACACCATTCCTCATGCATTTTATGATCCGCAAGCCGCTCCGCCACCACGGGCCGAAACGTGCCGATGCCCACATGTAACGTTAACTCGGCCTTCTGAATACCCCTCGAACGACATTCCTCCAAAAGCGATTCTGTAAAATGCAGTCCGGCCGTCGGCGCGGCGACAGCTCCGGGTTCTGATGCAAACTGGGTCTGATATCGCTTCTGGTCATCCTGATCCGCCAGCTTTCGCCCCATATACGGCGGCAACGGCAGACTGCCAAACTGTTCCAGCAGTTCGAGCGCCGGCGCGGAGGAGTTCGGGGCGGCGATCCAACCTCCGTCCTCACGTTTTTCGATCAGGGTCAGCACAAGATTCTCGGGGCCCTGCGAATCGCCTGCTGCACGATTCAGATCATTTTCAGAACCATCGCCATACGCAGGATGGACGGTGATCGTTTCCCCAGGCTGCAGTCGACCGCGAGTATCGCTCAGAATATGCCAATGTTGCGGCGAAACTTCTTCGACGTAAAGTCCTTCCCAGCGTCCGCCCGTGGCCGTGCGAAAACCAAACAATCGAGCCGGGAGGACTTTTGTGTTGTTGAACACCAGCAGATCATTCGGTCGCAGCAGTTCCGGCAGATCACGAATCCGCGCGTGAGTAATCGAGGCCGTCTGCCGATCAACCACCAGCAACCTGGCTCCGTCTCGCGTTTCCGCAGGACGCGATGCGATCAGTTCCGCAGGCAGTTCAAACTGCCAACTGCTCAAAAGTTCCAGATCCAGAGGATTCATTACAGGCTAGCCGACATCGCGCACAGTGTTGAGAAAAACGCATCGCAAACCGCGAATGTTAACCTGACTTCGCCAGAAGTGAAGAACTCCATCGGCATGGGAAAACGATTCGCCGCAGCACGCTAACGCGCGAGTGATTCCGCAACGAATTCAAACAGAGCTTTTGAACCAGGATCCTCGGGAACTCCTAAATCATCGTTCAGCTTGGAATGATTGGTATCGCGACCGCCGTACATCCGAACGGCGATATCAGACTTCTTCAGTACATCCCCAAACCAGTTGGCCTGAGCCGATGTGTCCGGATGACTGGACACATACATGATCAAGAATGGAGGAATGCCTTTGTCTTTGGCGACGTGGGTCACCGCCGAAAAATCTTTGTGCAGGGCAGGGTCATTCCCAAACTTTTCGCGATGCCCGAATTTGGCGCGAGCCTGTCCGTGAAGACGCCAGCGAGTTTCCGCAAGTTCAATAATGGCCGGAATGTCATAAGTGTCTCCATCAACCGGAACGCATCCTTTGAGTGCACTGAAAGGAACGCCTTCCGCCTTCAGATAACGTTCGTCAGTGCAGAGCAATGCCGCCAACTGGGCACCTGCGGAATGTCCCATGACGAAGATACGATTGGGATCGCCACCAAACTCCGCAATGTGTTTGTGAACCCAGCCGCATGACTTTGCGACGTCTCGCGTGAGCGTTCCCATGTCAACATTCGGCAGCAGGCGATAATTCGTGGAAACGAACACGAAGCCTCGATCCATAAACGCCTGTGGTTTCAGATTGACGTCCGACTTGTCTCCAACCTGCCAGCCGCCACCATGAATCCAGAAAACCACGGGCAGGCTTTTCGCATCTGCGGGAGCATAGATATCCAGCACCTGCCGCTCGACCACAGGTTCGGCATAAGGGACATCACGCTTCACCGTTTGCGCGTCAGCCACAGAAACCATCGTTATCACCGCCAGCAAAAGCGAAAGAACTGATTTCATCATGAATCCTCTTCTCTGGAAATTCCGGGGATCGTGAAATGCTCAGCATAGCAACACTCAACGCCATTGTTTAAGCCTCGCCCCTACCGGAATGAATCTCGCGGCTGCGAGAACACATAATTGCGTGTTTCTTTCGAAGATGTTCCGTATACTTTGCGCCGCAAAAATTTGAGGATGCTGCCGGGAAATGGTGTATGGATCTGCATGAGGTCGAATCAATTGCAAAGCAGGAGTTGCTGAAGCACGGCCTGACAACATGGACGTTCGCCTGGGCAAAGACGAAGCGTCGCCAGGGAGTCTGCAAGTATCGTTCTCGTCGAATCGAGATCGCTGAATACTACGCTCGCCATAATCCTCGAGAAAAAGTCCTCGACACCCTGATGCACGAAATCGCCCATGCGCTGGCTGGACCGAAGGCTGGCCATGGTCCGGCGTGGAAAGCGATCGCCGCGAAGCTTGGAGCGATCCCCAGAGCGTACGACACCTGTTCAGAAACCGCTGTCATGCCCGGCGACTGGCAGGCAACCTGTGAGGCCTGTGGCCGGACATTTCACAAGTATCGTCGTCCGCTACAACTCGACGGTTATCGCTGTCGCTGTGCTGCTCGCAAAGTTTTAACATTTCAGTTTGCCGGGGATCCGTCACGAAGACCTCCGGATCCTTCGCCGGCAGAACAGTCAGCAAAATGGGAAGCTCTTTGTGTCGGATGTGGCACAATTCATCGCCGTCAACGAAGGCCCAAAGCTGGTCTCTGGCGTTGCCGGTGTCCTCAGCGATGCGAACTGCGTTGGATATTTCGTGAGGCCGGAGATGCTCGCTAACGGAGATTCGGGGCGGCGCGGGAAGCCGAAAAGGGCGGTTGAGGCTTCCCCAGAGATGATAAAGACGTCTTACCGGGTCAGGCAGCCAATTGCGGCTCAGTTTTGAGCGAGCCTATAATGGCAGTTGAGAAATCGACGAGCCAGACAACGATCCTGACAATCGTGCCTGGTGGTCAGTCGGTTTCTCCAGAAAAGTCCTCCCGCCCAACTTTCCCACCGACTTGTAAGTGTCCGGAGCGAATCATGAGACGCACCTGCGTTTTGCCAGTGGCTCTGGTATTTGTTGCTTTGATCGGCCTTTCCGTGTGCTCCCCGTTGATGGCCCAGGTTGGTGCATCAGCAGCCGGTACAAATCAGGCCGTCCGCAATCTTGCCGCAGTGCGACTTGTCTCTGCTTCGGCCGATGCCGCGATGGAGCGAGGTCGTGAAATCTATGAAGAGCGATGCATTCGCTGCCATGGTCCGAATGGTACCGGAACCAAAGATGTTCCGGCTCCGATCTTTGGTGATCGACCAACATCCGACCTGGCCGATGTGATTTCTCGCACCATGCCGGAAGACGCCGTCGGTGATTGCGTCGGCGATGATGCTCGCGCGGTTGCAGAATGGATGCAGTCCGCATTCTATTCTCCCGAAGCGCAGGCTCGATTGAACCCGCCGCGGATTGAACTGAGTCGACTTACAGTCTCGCAGTATCGAAATGCGATCGCTGATCTCGGGGCCAGTTTTCGGTGGTTCAGTGCACCGAAGCCTGAACGTGGCTTAAAGGCACAGTACTTTGCCAGCCGTGGTCAACGTGGTGATCGCAAGGTTTATGACCGGATCGACAGCAAGGTCGATTTTAACTTTGGAGCCTTCAGTCCGGACGGTGAAAAGATACCGGAAGAAGAATTCTCGATGGTCTGGAATGGCTCAGTGATTCCTCGTGAATCCGGCTGGTATGAATTCACGATTCGCACCGAGAACGGCGCGCGACTATTTGTGAACGACGAAGACACGCCATTGATTGATGCGTGGGTTCGTTCCGGCAGCGACACCGAATTCCGAGGATCACGATATTTGCTGGCCGGTCGAACTTATCGTATTCGGCTCGATTGGTTTAAGTTCAAAGAAGCAACAGCTTCTGTTGCCTTGCTGTGGAAAACGCCACACAGTGTGGAAGAAGTCATCCCGACGGCGAATCTGATGCCGGAATGGTCTCCCGCCGTCCTGCTGGTTGAGACACCATTCCCGCCAGATGATCGCAGTTCGGGTTATGAACGCGGCACCAGTGTCTCACTGGAATGGGAAGACGCGGTGACCAACGCCGCTATTGAAGTAGCCGACAAACTCGTGGCGAGATTGCGTGAGTTTAGTGACATGAAACAAGGCGAGGACAACTCGGGCAAGATCCGTGAGTTTGCCGGACTGTTTGCC
>CAIJTV010001121.1:0-4423 GCA_903823635.1 uncultured Planctomycetaceae bacterium | reverse complement strand
GCCCGGAAACGTCGCATGAGTTCACAGTGTTGTACACCGCGAACTCCAATGATCCGATTCTTCCGGATGCTCAGGAAATGACCGAGATTCGCTGGATGATGCCCACAGAGATTGAGGAATGGACTCAGCAAGCCCCGGAAGATTTCTCTCCCGCATTCCTGTTGTTGTTCAGAGCGTTTCGTGGTCTCTGACTTGTTGTTGAGGCAATCCGGCTGAGATACAATGCCTGGGCAGCGATCGGTCAGCAGAAACACCGGCCAACATCATTCCGAATCGCTTGATAGAGCACTCCAGCGACTGGATCCGTTATGAACCCACTTCAAGTTCAGGATATTTTGAATCGTCGAATCTTCCTGAAGCATGGCTCCACGGCCATCGGTGGGGCTGCGTTGGCGGCACTGATGAATCAGCCTGGGCAGCAACTGTCGGCTGCAGATGCCAACGTGCAGAAGTTTCCGACTCATGAGGCGAAAGCGAAGCGAATTATCTATTTGTTTCAGTCGGGTGCTCCATCGCAGATGGATCTGTTTGATCCGAAGCCCCAGATGAAAAGCCATCATGGCGAAGACTTGCCGGAGTCCATTCGTCAGGGCCAGCGACTGACGACGATGACCAGCGGACAGGCCAAATTTCCAGTCGCTCCGTCGGTATTTGATTTCGCTCAGCATGGAAACTCGGGAATGTGGTTCAGCAACGCGCTGACTCATATGCCAACAATCGCCGACAAGTTCTGCATGATTCGTTCCATGCATACGGAAGCAATCAACCATGACCCGGCCATTACATTCTGTCAGACGGGTTCTCAGTTGGCGGGACGCCCCAGCATTGGTTCTTGGGTGAGCTATGGGCTTGGCAGCGAAAACGCCAACTTGCCATCCTATGTGGTCCTCACATCGTTTGGGAGCGGTCGGCCGGATGATCAGCCATTGTATGATCGTCTGTGGGGATCCGGTTTTCTGCCCTCAAAACATCAGGGCGTGAAGTTTCGAAACCAGGGCGATGCGGTTCTGTTTCTCAGCAATCCTCCCGGAATATCTGCTCAAGTTCGACGCAGCACACTCGATCGTCTGGGTGCATTGAATCAACAGCATTTTGAAACGGTCGGAGATCCGGAAATCCAAACTCGGATTGCGCAGTACGAGATGGCTTTTCGCATGCAGACCAGCGTGCCCGAACTGCTGGATGTCAGTGGCGAACCGAAGCACGTACTGGAAAGTTACGGCCCTGATGTGATGCGCCCAGGAAGCTATGCGGCCAACTGCTTACTGGCTCGAAGACTGGCCGAGCGCGATGTACGGTTCGTGCAGCTATTCCACATGGGCTGGGATCATCATGGCGGCTTACCGAATGCCCTGCGTGGACAGGTCAAGGATACGGATCAAGCGACAACAGCACTGATCAACGATCTGGATCAACGTGGACTTTTGAAAGACACATTGATCGTTTGGGGCGGCGAATTTGGGCGCACGATCTATTCTCAGGGCTCATTAAGCGAAACCGACTACGGGCGAGACCATCATCCGCGATGCTTCACGATGCTCATGGCAGGAGCCGGCATTCGCGCCGGATTAACTCACGGCGAAACAGACGAATACTGCTACAACATTGTTCGCGATCCTGTTCATATGCATGATCTGAACGCCACGATTCTGCATCTGCTGGGAGTCGACCATAAGCAATTGACGTTCAAGTATCAGGGCAGAGATTTCCGGCTGACCGATATTCACGGGGAGCTTGTAAAGCCCGTGCTTTCCTAATCATCAAAAACGTGCAGGTCTGGGCACCGCAGGGGCTTCCAGGACGGGCTCAGAGACGAAGTTGCTGAGAATTTGATCGTCGAGAACATACCTGAAATGCGAATCCGACGCATAATTCGCCGGGAATTCCGTGAAGGTGGGAGTCTTCTCTGGAAAATCGGCCGTTTCTTTGTATCGTGCCGCCTCCCTCGCGTGTCGAGGGAAAACAAGGGAAACCGGATTTTGTCCGGCGTCCTGATGAATCGGTAGCTCAGTTGGTAGAGCAACGGACTTTAAATAGGAGTGCCCCGGTCGGAAGGCTGGAGGTAGAACCGCACCATATGCTGGAACCCCCTGAGAGCCGTCAGTACGCGAAAGCGTGACAATCTGACGGATTGGGCAATCAGCAGGAAACCTTGTCAGATGTTGCTTCTGGAGAACTCGTAAAGGGTTCAGCAGACACAACAAGTGACAGGGGCTCCTCAGAGACTTGACGTGTGGCTCCCGTTTCGGGAGATGGTAAAGTCCAGACCGCAACAGTTAGAAATGGCTGGTGAAAGCCAGTGCGGCAGGTTAATCCGTAGGTCGCGGGTTCAAGTCCCGCCCGGTTCACTAAAAGCCACCCGTTTTGCGGGTGGCTTTTTTGTTTTCAGGCGACGTCGAATTATGGATTCTGCGCGACCGTGGCCTTTGGAATCTCATCACACATCTGCAACGCCAGCAACGGATAGGCCGTCCCGCTGTAAGTGATGAAGTGCCATGTGTCAGTGTTCAGAGATCGAGTCCACCAGCGTCCGGATTCCCGCTGATTCGCCTTGAGCCAAGCGATGCCCTTCTGCACGCGAGCATCATCCGCACCAATCCCCGCTTCGCGAAGAACAATCACAGCCAAGCCTGTCATATGACCGTCGCTGGGAGGATCCGCGAATTCTGGTTCCGCCTTGAGCTTGGGGGCTCGGTTTCCGGAGCCCCATGTTTCGGGAGCCGCGAACGTTCGAATCGACCAACCGCCATCCGCTCGTTGATGTTTGGCAAGTGCGTCAATCAGCTCCTGTTTTTGTTCAGCACTGAGCAGATCTGTCATGCGGCTGTTGGCCCACAACAGTAATGTGCGGCTGTAATCATGGGCCGGCTTTTCCGTACGCAGGTAGTTCTTCAGCTTTTCAATACCCGCTTTGAGAGCAGCGTTGTCGGAGGCTTCTGCTTTCTGCAGCCAGCCAGGAGCCGTCGCCGCAGCCATCGCGGCGACAGTGGCTTCATGGTACGCGTCAGATTCAAACGGGGGCCAGCAGTCGAGTGATCCCCATGTGCCGTTTTCCGTCTGAATGGAGAACATGAGTTCAAGAGACTTTTCCGTCTCCGGAGACAACTGCTTTGCCACATGAGCGTCCCACTCTGACAGTCCGGCCGCGATGTAAATAATCTGAGCAGGCCGGGTTGACTGCTTAAGTCGGTCCAGCTTTTCTTCCTGAAGCTTTGACAGAGTTGTCAGAAAGAACTGGCGAGTGTCCTCCGGAGGCTGTCCCAGCGAAGCGCTGAGTGCGGGACGGGTGACCATGTAAGTGCCGTTGGTGTGACAACTGACGCACTTCCGTTCACCGCTCCAGGCGAGCGAGCCCTGTTCCAGATAGGTTTTGGCGAGGTCCACGGAAACGGCTTCGCGCTTGGGTTCTTCAGCAGATGGCCTGGAGATTGTGATCTGTTCAAACTTGTACTGGTAGTCTTCAGCCGCAGCGTGATTCAACGACAGAAGGAGGCACAGCGCCGCCACAGGAGAAACGTAACGCACGAGTTTCGTGAAAGCAGTCTTTGGATTCATCGCAGACCCTTCGTAAAAAAGTGACAGACAATCGTAGGCGGAAAGAGGGAATTCGCCGTTGATGGGCGGGGGCAGGCGGGAGATTACAAGCGGCGGTTTTTCAGAAGTCAGCTCCGGCAGGCAGCAATTCCTGCCGGTCCGCGCGGCGGATTCACGGATTGGAACCAAAAGCTGTATCGATCACAACGATTCTGTGCAATCTACTACCCAAATCCGTCGATGGATACACAGGACGAATGGGACGCGCCGAATTCAGGCACCTTCGTCATCGGGAGCCATCTGGCCAGCCGAACTGTCACTGCTGAACTAAGGTAGACAACCGTGAAGACATCCTCAGGACGACCCGGACTTCTGCTGTCACTTGCTGCTGCCGTAGCCTCAAGTGCGCTCTTCACCGGCTGCCAGACCACGATTGGTGGGCAGACGCTGCCGTCACCAGACTATCTGACGGACGATGTGCAGTACTTCCCGGCCGGGCCAGAGAATAAGCTGACGAATCAAATTGAAGCCGCCAAGAAGCAGGCTGCCGAAAAGAAAAAGATCGAGCAAGGCTTCTGAGCCAGGCATCTTTCGTTTGCGTCACGTTTCTAACGCGGCGTCAAGAAAAGAATCATCAATGGGGCATGCTGCTTTCGTTAAAGGCAACGTGCCCCTTTTGCTTTTCGCTTTGCTGCCTGGTTGCACACGCGAGCCCGCCTGCGCCAGATCAATCCCGGTGGTTAATGGGCTTCAGTACGCCGAGTAGCTACGCCGCGACTTCTGCGGCCGTGACCACTATCCAAACAACTCCATGATGGGTTTGCCGGTCGTCAGAGAACGAGAAATCCCACTGGCGTCCAATGGATCGTTGATCGGGATATCCAATGCG
>CAIJTV010001120.1:0-3389 GCA_903823635.1 uncultured Planctomycetaceae bacterium | reverse complement strand
TCCGAAGGACTCGGCAGATCCCCCATCTTTGATTCGCGACGAAATGCGTTGCGCGGATAGATCTCACCAAGAGGCACATCCCACTCATAAACTGCGGGAGCATCGGCCGTCGCGGTAATGGGAGTATCCACAGTGCTCACGCGAATCTCTGCGCGGCCTTCATTGCTGGCCTGAAAACCAAACTCAAGCTGTAAACTGGGAACGCGATTCTCTTCGGTGGCTTCTTTTGAGGCCCGCACTCGAACTCGCATGATTCCTTCGTCAGGAATCGTGTCTCCCAGTTCGATCGTCAGTTCCTGATTGCGTCCGGAAGGAATGACCGCGACATGATCAAAGGAATCCGGGAACTTCGGTTCGGCACCCTCGGGGTCAAACGCATACTTCGCACCACCGTAGTCCCACGCCGCGCGGGCCGTGTCGCCACTCGAGAGTTCTCGATAATACGGTCGATCGTGAGGCTGCTTGAAACTGGCTGTCAGTCGATCCACTTCCTCTTGCAGCTTGACCGGATCATCCTTGTACTGCTCTTTAGCTTTTGCAAGCTGCTCCTGCTGCTTAGGCCATTCTCGGTCGGCCGCTTCTTCCATCGAGACGCCCCAATGAATAACCGGAGGCCGTTCACCGCGCACTGTCACACGACGCAAGGCGGTGAGAGCAATCTGGCGGTAAGATTCCAGTTGCCCGACGGACATATGCAGCAGCTCGGAACTATTCTGGAAGCCATCATCGGAATGAGATTCGGGCGGCAGATCTTTCGCGAAATTCCACTTTACTCCCAGCAGATCCTGAAGTGCATAGTTGTATTCGTATCGCGTCAGGCGGCGAAAAGACGAATGCCCGCCGGTCGCGCGCCGTACCTTCGAAGCCCGCTGAATTTCGTCCGCAAGCCATTCGACAACCTTGGCGCGATCGGTGTCTTTGAGCGATTTTGCATCCGGCGGAGGCATCTCACCGTTGCTGAGCACGGCCTGAACTTCCAGCCACCAGTGCGAGTCCGGCCCATCCACAAGGTCAGGATTCAGTGTGTCGATCCGGATGTTGCCTTCGACATGATCCGGCCCGTGACACTGCACGCAAGCTTCTTTCAGCATCGGTTTAATGAGCTGTTCGAACTCAGCGGCAGTGTCTTTCGTCTGAGTTTCTTTGACCGCCGAAGCAGCCTCATTCTGCTGCCGATATCGCGACTTTGAAGCCCCTTCCGCCTTAAGTTGGTCCAGCGTGAGCGTCGCCGATTCATCAACGGCCACATTGTCCTGAGCAATGCTCAGCCCGGTGTCTGTGGAGAAGATCAAACAAAGCAGCAGGGCGAACCTGACCATGTTCTGAATGTTCATAGCTCGTGAACTTTCCGAATTGTCAACTGGCAGGAATTCAGCACGCGCGACACTTACCGCGAGGACGTCTCACTAACCCAAAGGTCGACTGATCACGCCTTCCGTTGGACTGGACGCCGTCGCATACAACTTGCGAGGAATCCGGCCTGACAGCACCGCGTTGCGGCCGGCTTCACAGGCTTGTTTCATGGCCACTGCCATCCGCAACGGATTGGCCGCGCTGGCGATGGCGGTATTCAACAGGACGCCGTCGCATCCGAGTTCCATCGCGAAGGCCACGTCGCTGGCGGTGCCGACGCCGGCGTCGATGATCACGGGATAGTCCGGATCATTCTCTTTGAGATACTCCAGGCAGATGCGAATATTGTTCGCGTTCAGCACGCCCTGACCACTTCCGATCGGACTCCCGGCTGGCATCACTGATGTTGCTCCAGCGGCTTTCAGACGACGGGCTGTAATCGGGTCATCTGACGTATAGCACAGCACCTGAAATCCATCGTCAACCAGTTCCTTACACGCTTCGACCGTAGCGATGGGATCCGGAAGCAATGTGCGAGTATCCGCCAGCACTTCCAGCTTCACCCAGTCTGCGCCAGGATTCTCGAGACCTCGCAGGATTTCACGACCCAGGCGGGCAACTCGGATGGCGTCTTCCGTATTAAAACATCCGGCCGTGTTGGGCAGGATCGTGTATCGTTTCAGGTCGATGAAGTCGAGAATATTTCGTCCGGAGGCATCGACCAGTCGCTCACGTCGCACGGCGACAGTGATCACGTCGGAGCCGCTGGCTTCAAGACACTCCTGCATAAGTTCTAACGTTGCATATTTTCCCGTCCCGACGATCAGGCGAGACTTCAACGTATGAGTTCCCAGGACAAGTGGTTTGTCAGCAGGCAGAGCGGTCATTGTTCAAATACTTTCGGAGACAGATCGTTTACAAATCGACTATGACAGCGAGGCAGAATTCGCATCCATCAACCAGGCGGAAGTTCGGGTTATCAGCCGGGCCGCGTTAACGGTGGATTGTACAGATTCACCAATCCTCTACACCTGCAGTCGATAAAAGCGTTGGGCCGTTTCCCCGAAGATCAGATTCTGCTCCGAAGTGGACAGCGTTTGCGTGAGTTCCTGCAGAGTAGAAAAGACCGTTTCGTAGGAGCCCGCCAACTCGCAGACCGGCCAGTCAGATCCAAACATGCAGCGTTCCGGACCGAACGCTTCCAGAGCAATCTCCACGTAAGGCTTCAGGTCAGCTGGCTTCCAGTTCTTCCAGTCAGCCTCCGTCACCATGCCGCTCAGCTTGCAATAGATGTTTGGAAAGGCAGCCGCGCGGCGAAGATCAAGACTCCAGTCGTGAATATTCTGGTCCTTGATTTTCGGCTTGGATAAATGATCAATTACCATCGGAAGGTCGGGCAACGCTGTCGCCAGCATGGCCGCATGCTTCAGATGCTGAGTATAGAACAGCAGGTCAAACGGGACCTGATGCTTCTGCAGCACTTTGAGTCCTTGCATGATGTCCGGCCGAACAATAAAGTTGTCGTCCGGCTCAGCCTGAGTCACGTGACGAATCCCGACAAACTTCGGATTGCCCACGAACTCACTGAGCTGTTCTTCACAGAACTCACTGGCGAGATCGACCCAGCCCACGACTCCGGCGATGAAGTCATGGTCTTTTGTCATCTCCAGCACCCAACGATTTTCCGCGACATTATGCTGTGTCTGCACGAAGACAGTTTTTGTGACACCTGTCGCCTGCAGATGCGTCTTCAGATCTGTCGGCAGGAAATCTCGACAGATGGGTTTGTGCTGCGGCTCATGCAGCCATCCATACTCAAACGAGAGATCAAGTTTCCAGAAGTGCTGATGGGAATCAATAATCATCGGTGTTCCGAGTTGAATTGGATTCTTATTTGAATGCACAGGTCATCAGTCGACATGCTGAATCGCAGGGAAGGCTGTCGTTTAACAGCAAGCTGCAGGCGCTGTCGCAGGATTTCGCCTATGCCTCGCCGTTAAACGAGAACGCAAAATGTACATGACTGAAGCCGATAG
>CAIJTV010001119.1:0-10596 GCA_903823635.1 uncultured Planctomycetaceae bacterium | reverse complement strand
TGTCTCTACACGCCGTTGATTGAAAAAACCTCATCGATTGGTGACGAGTTGTTGGGAATGCGAGACGCGTTCCTGTCGCGACTCGTGTATCAGACTTACAACGGCTATGTGATATCGCAGTTCAAGAAGATGCAGGCCGACATTCGCAATCAGGGACAGGTCAAACCCAAGCATGTGATGCATCTGATTCGATTATTGCTGGCAGGGATCCAGATTCTGCGGGAAGGATTTGTCCCGATCCGCGTCTCGGCCTTTCGAGACGAGTTGTTAGCCATTCGTCGGGGTGAGATGCCTTGGGAAGAGTCAGAGGCTTGGCGTTTACGGCTCCACAAAGAGTTCGATCAGGCACTCAAAGAAACTAGCCTGCCCGAACGTCCGGATTACGAACGAGCCAACGACTTTCTGGTTCGAGCCCGCCGTTCGGCCGTAGAGATTTGAGGGGAGACCTCGTATTTCGTCTCGCTCAACGGATACCGCTCTTGCGGAGTACCTGGCCGATCGAAAACACGCCGTTTTCGCCGGGAAAATCTGCATCTTGCGGTAATTGCCGGTTTCCCGGTAAAAGACGGTGTGAGAGTTCGCTTCTGCGGGCTCCCTTTGCGCTCCTTATTCCTTTCCCGCGAGAGCATGGATGCTTGGCTGGGTTCGAAAACGATTCTGTGCTGATCTCGCGATTGATCTGGGGACAACGTCCACTCAGATTGGTCTGCCGGGGGACGGAATACGTATAGATGAACCTTCGGTCGTTGCTGTTCCGCGGGGAACAAACCGAGTTGTGGGGCGTGGTGCCGCCGTAGGAAAACTGGCGTACCAGATGTTGGGGAGAACGCCAGAAGGAATTACGGCAGTACGTCCGCTGAAACACGGCGTTATCAGCGATTTTGAGCTTTGCGAAACGATGCTGCGGTATTTCATTCGCAAGGCCTGTGGACAGTCGATGGGGTTGCGACCGCGAGTGATCATTGCTGTTCCGGGATGCATCACACCTGTGGAACGGCGAGCCGTCTTCAACAGCGCGGAGCGGGCCGGGGCAGGGCGGGTCTGGTTGATTGATGAGTCAAAAGCTGCGGGAATTGGTGTCGGGCTGCCGGTCTCAGAACCGCTCGCCAACATGATCTGCGATATCGGAGGCGGAACAACAGAAGTCGCGGTCTTGAGTCTTGCTGATATCGTCGCGTCGCAGTCGATTCGTACGGCTGGCGAAACAATGGACGAGGCGATCGTCAAGTATTTGCGACGGCGATACTCATTGCGAATCGGTGAACAAACAGCCGAGCAACTCAAGATTGCCATCGGCAGTGCTGCTCCTCTGGACCATGAGCTGACCCATGAAGTCAGCGGGCTGGACACGGCCAGCGGTATTCCTCGCAAGGCTCTGGTCACCAGTGAAGAAGTTCGTGAAGCGTTGTACGAACCTCTCGAAGAGATTGTGGACTGCATTCGCCGCACGATTGAAAAATGTCAGCCTGAGCTGATTGCAGATCTTGCAGATACCGGGCTTATTCTGGCTGGCGGCGGTTCTTTGCTGCGTGGAATCGATCGGTATCTCTCGCAGCATCTGGGCATTCCTGTGAGAGTAGCCGATTCACCACGAACGGCTGTGACTCGCGGAGCCATGATTTGTCTCGACCATCTGGACCGATGGAAGAGCGGGCTTGATGACGGAATGCGGCAGATCTAGTTCGGACGACACCTCATGCGAGCAGATCAGATACGGCAGAGAATGTGGCTGGGGGCGACGGGAATGTTTTTCCTGTCGCTTGTGGTTGCCGTCGCTGATCGGACAGGATTGCTAAATCCGTTTCGGCCCATGATTCACGACGCGCTGAGTCCAGGGCGGCTGATTGTCGTGGCCATGACGGCTCGCGAGAAAATGAGTCCGCAGGCAGACGTATCCAGCGGCAAGGCGTTGCACGATGAACAGCAAAAGAAGAATGAACTGCTGCTGCGGCAACTGATGATCGAGAATGCTCGACTACGGCGAGATCTGAAACGCGAAAAGATGGCTTCATCGCTCGTTCAGATGATCGAGCCGCTGTCGTCGCTCGCACAGTTTCGACTGATTGAAGCGTCGGTCGTCAGCACCGGTGGAATGCCGAATTCGCTGCGAGAGCTGATCGTCGATGCCGGCAAATCCGCGGGCATTACGCGGTCGGAGCTTGTGATCGCAGGAAATGGCATCATGGTCGATGCGGGCACGGATCATTCCGTTAACTCGGGAGATCGAGTTCTCACGGGAGCCGTAGTTGTTGGTCGAATCGACAAAGCCGCGAGGTGGGTCAGCCTGGTTCAGCCGGTGAATGCGGCAGGGTTCAAAGCGCAGGTCACGTTGCTGCGACGAACTCCCGACGGTCTGCACTTCGGAGTGACGGGAACTCTGGAAGGAACCGGCGAAGAAGAATGCAGTGTCACCGGGATTCCGCATACGGAAGCTGTGGCGGTTGGCGACGAGGTGATCTCGGCCGACGTTAACGGTGTCAAAGGGCCTCAGCTTTACTTCGGCCGTGTGACTCGCGCGGAGTTTCTGGCCGGCGGACAGTGGGATGTTCGTGTTCAGCCAGCGGCGTCATTAAATGATCTGGAGTCCGTCGGCATTCTGCGACTGGGGCTGGAACGAGCGATCGCAGAAAAGGATCAGAAATCTGCGTCTGAGAGGAGACAAACACCATGAAAGGATGGTTTCTTTGCGGATGCGTGATGTGGGTCACACTGGCCGTTGAACTTGCCAATCCGAGCAGTCTGCCGCACGGTTCATTGTTGCTGCCTGTCATCTGTGGTTGCCTGTTTTGGCTCCGTTCGACAATGGGATTGGTGTTGTCCGGAACGATGCTGCTGCTCGACTGGATTGCTCGTCCTTCGTTTCTGCCGTTGTGTCCAATGCTGGTGCCGCTGCTGGCCGTGGTCTGTCTGGCACCATCGACGCGGTCCGATGAATACTCAACCGGACGAAGTTGGTTTCGAGTACCTCTTCCTTTGCAGTTACCACTGCTGACTCTGGCGGCCGTCGTTCTTCAGACGCTTGGCGATTTGTCGACTGAGCAATGGCTGAGTTTGCCAGCTCCGGCTTCAGCAGTGCGGGAGAATCTCAAGATGGTTCTGGTGATCGCTTTGCCCGTCAGTGCTGTGATATCGCTCACGATACGCATGGCTGATGAATTTGGCATGCGGCGTGTGTTCTTGCAGGGCTGAAAAAAGGAACCATGTACAACACGCCACACAACGCGGTCTTCTCCCCTGGCAACGAGCACGACGAATTTATCGCGCCGGGGAGCAGGGTACGTCTGTGGTTATTGGGAAGCGTATTCTCTCTAGCTGCGATGATCGTGATTGGACGAGTCGCCTGGGTTCAGACTCAGTTGCCGGACGACTACCTTGATTCGTTAGGCGTTACGACGATCGAAGAAGAAGCTATCCCCGCCAGGGATGGTCGAATCCTTGCCGATTCGTTGGTGCTCGCGGCTGACGTAGAACAGTACTCCATCCAGATGCACTATCGCTGGCTGCAGGACGAAGCAGACCAGAACTGGCTGAAGCAGCAGGTCCGTCAGGTTCTGAGTCGCGAAGAGCGAAAGAACGCTGATCTGGTCGCAAAGGCGGAACGGGGCATTCAGGAATCGCAGGATGCCATGTTCGCGGCTGTTTCTGAAGTCACCGGAATGTCGCAGGAAGATCTTCGTCAGCGTTGTGGAAAAATCGAGCTGCGAGTTCGAAAGATCAGCGATACGGTCAATCAGAAGATCAACGGAGTTGATGTCGACGCAGAAGCAGACGAAGAGTTGGACGATGATGATTCGCCTGGCCCGCTCATGCGGTGGGCATCTTCGATTCGCGATGCTCTGACAACGCCGCCACAACGAGAAGAGGCTGACCGAATCGTTGTTCGCGAAGAGGAAACCTGGCACGGTGTGCTGGAGAATGTTAGTGCCGAGGTGGCCGCCAGGATCAATGAATATCCCGAGCAGTTTCCGGGCGTTCGCGTCGTGGCTGTGACACAGAGAACTTATCCGCAGAATCAACTGGCGGCTCATGTTGTTGGAGCACGCACAAAAGTCAACGAGAAAGATCGCGATGCTGAACAGAGTTCTGATGACTCATTGTCAGATCAAGGACGATCTGATCAGACGCGATCAGGCCGGTTTGGTGTCGAGAAATCTTACGACCATCGAATCGCCGGGATGTCTGGCCTTCGCAGAATTGTGCGTGATCGACGGCAGCGTGTCGTCTCATCCGAAATTGTGCGACGACCAGTGAGCGGGCGGGATGTCGTTTTGACGCTGAATACAGAGGTGCAGAAAGTCGCCGAACAATTGCTGGCAGAGTCACTTGGTGATGCGGAGAAAGAGCTGCTGCTGCCTCCGCCGGAAGTCACAAACGAGTCTGAAGAGCCGTCCGAAGATCAACTGGCTCCGCCGGAACCGGAGCATATTCCGACGGGTGGTTGTGTCGTCGTGATGGAAGTTGATTCGGGGCGAATTGTGGCTGCCGCGAGTGCTCCAGCTTTTGATCTCTCCATGTTCACAGAGGGCACCGCAGCTCAATGGGAAATGGTTAACAGCGATGCGCGGCGGCCGTTTGTGTCGCGATTCACAGGGATGGCATTGCCGCCCGGTTCAACATTCAAGATCGTAACGGCGATCGCTGGCCTTCAGACCGACGTACTCTCGCCGGACATGATGTTTGACTGTCAGGGCTATCTGGAAAACCCTGACGAACATCGATGTCTCATCTATCGGCTCCATGGTCGCGGGCATGGCGACGTCAATCTTCGGACGGCGATGGCCCAGTCCTGTAACGTATACTTCTTTAATGCCGCTCGCCGCATGGGGATTCAACCTCTCGAGGAATGGACGCGGAGACTTCAGTTCGGCAAGGCATCGGGCATCGATTTGCCATTCGAGAAGGCTGGGACAGTTCCCGCGGCCCGTCGTCAGCAAAATGATTCCGAGATGACGGCTGCAGTCCATGAGGCTGCTCAGCGGCGCTTTGAACGTGAAGCACTTGGGCTTTCGATAGGTCAGTCGAGACTCACCGTCACGCCGCTTCAGATGGTTCGACTCCTGGCTGCGGTTGCGAACGGCGGATGGCTGGTCACTCCCCATGTCGCCAGCGATGAAGGAGTCGCTCGCCAAGCCAGCGAGCTTGATGATTCGCCGTTTCGAGTCAGCCGTCAGCGAATCCCGGGGCTGACGGACCAGATTCTGAGCTCTGTGCGAGAAGGACTGGAGGCTGTTGTTGAGGAGCCGATTGGCACCGGGTTCAAGACGGTCCGGCTACCTGGGATCAGGATCGCCGGGAAAACCGGAACGGCCGAAGCTTCGCCCGGAAAGCCGGACCATGCCTGGTTTGCGGGATATGCGCCCGCAGACAAACCTCGGTATGCGTTCGTTGTGGTTCTCGAACACGGCGGTTCCGGCGGCAAGGCCGCTGGACCGGTGGCCCGAGAGATGGTCCGCTGTTTATCTCAACAGGGATTGCTGCGGCCCGCAGAACTGACACGAGTAGAGCCGCGTTGATCGTCGCGAGCCGCGGGCCTCACAGATCAATCATCACTCGCCACCGGGCCTGCCCCGGTGGTTCAACGGCTTTTGCACCAGTCCGCCGGGACAATGAGGAGTAGCCGAAGGACGCGACTTCAGGAACGATCGCTGTTGGAGCGAGTGGAGTGAAGAAGTTGTGCAGAAGCCTGTCGACCAACGGGGTGAACCCGGGTGGGGTAAGGGCTTGATCATTGCGGACCGGAGTTCTGGATCTCCGGAGGCATGAACTTCCGCGAGTGCAAACTGAGTTGTTGCGATGCTTCTTACGCCGCTCGTCGGGAGACTTGGGATTCCCAGGCAACAGAGCTGATGCGGTTGAGGCGGTGCTGGAGAACGTGCTCGCAGAGTTCTCCTAAAGTGATCCCCAGTGCCTTAGCCGACATCGGCACGAGGCTGTGAGATGTCATGCCGGGGATCGTATTGATCTCCAGAATCCAGCAGCGACCTGATGCATCGACTCGAAGATCCGTCCGACTGATCGCGCTGACGTCGCAGACTCGACAAGCTCGAAGTACGCTTTCATTCAAGCTGTCAGGTAGTCCTGGTGGGGAAACTCGATACTGAGTCTGCTCGTCGTGATACTTCGCCTGATAGTCGTACCAGGCTCCGGACGGAACAATTTCGATGGCCGGGAACGCGACCCCGTTGATAACGGGAACGGTGATTTCGCGGCCAACGATGAATTGTTCAATCAGGAAACGAGGGCACCAGCGAGTTGCTTCACGCACGGCCTCATCCAACTGGCTTTCCTGCTGAACGATACTGACACCGACGCTGGATCCCTGTTCGGATGGCTTGACGACTAGTGGGTAGCCGACGCATCGAGCAGCCTCGTGAATCAGTGCTGGAGAAGAGATTCGATTCAGAGCGACACCCGGCGGAACCAGCAGCCCGGCGGCCTGCAGTGTTGTGCGGGTCGCAATCTTGTTAAAAGTCAGCCGCGACGCTTCTGCACTGCTGCCCAGCCATGGGATTCCAAGCTGATCAAGCTGCGTCTGCAGGACACCATCTTCTGCCCCGGTCCCATGTAGCATCGGTAGAACAATATCTGTGTCCGCGGGGATGGAAGAAAGCGGAGACTTCGCAGGATCCAGCAATTGGACCTGATGGCCTCGTTGCTGAAGAGCATCGGCCACGTTACGACCGCTCTCAAGGCTGACCTCTCGCTCGGCTGAATCTCCGCCAGCGAGCACAATGATACGAAGGCGATCGGCTGAGGTCTCCGCCTGAGACATGATTTCTTCCTTGAAGAGAGACTAGCCCGTCAGCCGGATCGCGTCAGCGACCGGTTGCCGAATTAACCGGTCGCTGATGCGTTCCGGCTAGCGGCTTCACACAACATCGATCGTCGTGTGACTACCAAACCTTAATTTCCAGTTCGAGATCCACAGCGTACTTTTCAGCGACGGACTTTCGAATGCGACTAATCAGCTGTTCGATATCGTGACTGGTTGCTCCGGCTTCCGTCACAATAAAGTTGGCATGGCGATCGCTGATACGAGCTTTCCCGACCGACATTCCCTTCAGACCGCATTGTTCAATTAACGCGCCGGCACTGAGTCCGCGAGGGTTACGGAAGATGCAACCAGCTGACTGGTCGGCAAGCGGTTGCGTGGATCGTTTCATGATCCAGTTTTTTCGAATCCGTCGATTCAGTTCTTCGGTGTCATCTTTCATCAGGTTCAGGGTCACTGACAAGACCAGCAGATCCTGAAAGCTGCTGCGACGATAGGAGAACGAAAGCTCATCGCCTTTGCGAATCGCAATTTCCCCGTCCTGTGTCAGGACCTGAACGCTGGCAGCGAGCTGACCAATATCACCAGCTCGACCGCCGCTGTTACCAACGATGGCTCCCGCGATGGTCCCCGGAATTCCCACCAGATGTTCCACGCCTCCAAGACCAGCGCGAACAGCTTCCGTAATCAAATGAGAGAGCAGCGTGCCTCCACCGGCAATCACTTGAGTTCCCTCAACGCGGACTTCGCTGAGCAGCGGTTCGATCAATCGAATCACAGCTCCGCGTACTCCTTCATCGCGGACGAGCAGGTTGGATCCAGCTCCGAGGATATGAATCGGGATCTTCTGCGCCCGGCAGGTCTGCACGACCGAAAGCAGTTCTTCCTCCGTACGTGGGGTCAGAAAGTACTGCGCAGGACCGCCCAGACGCAACCACGTATGGCGCGAAAGCGGTTCTTCAAGCTGCAGAATCTCGGAATAGTCTTCGATTGATTTCGTCATGAATTTGATTTGTCCTGCCTGCGCCCATTGTGATAACCACATCACCGGGTCGAGCCGCATGGTCTAATCTTCCGGGCACCTGGTCAAGATTCGCCATCAGGAATGCTCGGCCTCCCGCTTCAGAGATCCGCCGGACAAGCCGGCCGGAGATCCGACAGCAATCTGCAGAACTGGCGTTTTCGCGAGCCGGCAGCACCGGCAACACCAGACATTCGTCGAATAATGTCAAAGCCTGAGTGAATTCTGAGAACAGGCGTTCTGTCCTCGACACCTGATGGGGTTCAAAGATTGCGATCAGCCGCCGTCCCGGAAAACAACTTCTGGCGGTTCGAAGCGTTGCCTTGATGGCCGAAGGATGGTGAGCGTAATCGTCCACCAGGTCAACTCCGCGCCATGTTCCTCGGTGTTCAAAACGCCTGCGAATGCCGAAAAAGGATGCGATATGTTGGGCAATTTCCTCTGGCGGCAGACCTTCCGCCATGGCGGCAACAAAGGCAGCCGTAGCGTTCTCGACGTTATGCAGCCCGGGAACTCGCAGCCGGATTTCGGCGATGGATTTGCCGCAATGGAAGATTTCGAACACCTGAGCAGGAAACGGAGGCCCGATGGCCACTGCATTTCGGGCTTCAGAGTCCAGCCTGAGATTTCGAATGTTCCAGTCGGATGCTGTGTTCCAGCCGACACTGAAAACACTGCACTTTGCCATGCGCGCCAGCTTGTGCGAACGTGAGTTGTCGGAATTTACGATCAGGGTTCCGTCGGCCGGAATGCGTTCAATGAATGATTGAAAGGCATCGTCTGCGGCCTGATCAACGTCAAAGCAGTCGAAGTGGTCAGGCTCAATGCCTGTCAGCACCGCAGTTTGAGGATTCAGTTGCAGGAACGACTGCCGATATTCGCAGCTTTCGACCACCGATGTCTGTCCGGCACCGAACGCACCCGAACGATGAGAATCAATGAATTCTCCGCCAATATATCCAGCAGGCTTGAGTCCCGCCTGTTGAAGAATCCACCAGATCATTCCAGTTGTTGTTGTTTTACCATGGGTTCCGGCCACACAGATTTGCCGGCTGTTCCTCAGGAACTCACCCATTGCCAAAGGTAGTGGAGCCACCTTCAGGTTTAGCTGCCTAGCCTGAATCAGAAGTGGACAATTCGCCGAAACTGCCAAGGAATGGACAACGGTAGCGTTGCTGTACTTGTCTGTATTCAGCTCGGTCGGCCATCGGACGAGGGAGCAGTGC
Source organism: uncultured Planctomycetaceae bacterium (assembly GCA_903823635.1). GTDB lineage: Bacteria > Planctomycetota > Planctomycetia > Planctomycetales > Planctomycetaceae > SXXK01. The sequence continues at coordinate 1,577 of CAIJTV010001119.1, read as the reverse complement.
GGAGTCTTCAGAGACTGCAGTCGAGAGAGGCCATCGCTATCTGTGTCCGTACCAACGACCGTTTGACCCGCATCCAGCAGCATTTCGGCGAATGCTCGCATCCCCGCACCGCAAACTCCAAGCAGCAGCCAGACGGATTTATGATCGCATTGTAGCTCTCCAGCCGGTGCGTCTTTGAGGGCTGGATTGACATTGGACTGCATGGTGGATCGCCATCCTTGGCGTGATGCGTAAGACACGGTTCAAAGGGCAACTTGAACCGACAACGCACGTACTGTACAGGATTTCCGGCCGAAATTGCCAGAGAAGTCATTCCCGCAAGGGATTCATATCGTCTCGTGCTCGGAGCGACGTGATATGCCCTGAGCGGAACCCGTCCAGAGCAGCCTAATTCGTGAGAATTCGGATGCCTTCAAGTCGGTGCCCCGATTTCTCACGAATCCAGCTACAAAAACACATCCCTCTCCTGCCCACGCAAAGAATCGTTGGTCAAAGTCATTCGAACTCTGTCAGCAACTCATTTGTCTAATCTGAATGCGGACCAGACTGTACCAGGTGTTATGTGTTTAATTGGCTTACTCCTTTTTGGTATTGATGACGTTAGGCATCGAATCAGGATTTCCTTCAACAGTTCATGCCGGGATCTACCGAAAGATCAACAGCCTGTGAGGTATCCACGCGACGTTGGATGTTTCCGGATGTTGATCATTGGAGATTGCGAGTAATTGATGGGAGATTCCCCATCCCACAAAGAATTGACAGGCTATTTACTCAGTGAGAGTTTCAGCTTACATGGAATCGATGAACGTTGTGGTTGTATAGGGTCTTGATCGACATTTCTTCCGTGCGGGTTTTCCCGCATTCGTGGAACATGGATGAAAGAACGCTTGTCATCCAGGGTGGAAAAGAATAGGAATCAGAATTGCTGACGTACCCCGGGGTTGAATACCTGAAGCTCGAAGCAATCAGATGTCCGTTACTCAGTTTGATTTTCAGATCAGGTCGGCGTCGATGGGACTCCCTTCGAACGAACACTCACCCATGTTATTAATTGATGAGAACCCCAGTCCTTCACGCGGATCAAAGCGCGTCTATGTCATTGATGATGACAAGGCTGTGCTTGATACGATCCAGATGTTGCTGGTTCATGCAGGTTACGACGTGCATGCCTATCAGTTCGCTTCTCAGTTCGTTGAAGACACAGTAAACCTTTCTCCCGGCGTTGTTGTCACCGATCAGGTGATGAAGCAGATGGAAGGTCTTGATGTTCAGCGTTATTTGTCTTCAAGGCCAAACGATTTTCGGGTGATTCTTGTCACCGCGTTTCCTCGAACCAGCCTTGCTGTGGCGGCCATGAAGTCGGGAGCTGTTACAGTTCTGGATAAGCCTTTCGACCGTCGCGAACTGATTGATGCGGTCGAGGAAGGTTTCCGACAACTTCAAAATGCAGAGACGATTGATCATGCTCTTCCGCCGGTGTTGCCGGAGAATGAGACCTATCTGAAACGACTCTCCGAACGCGAACGCGAAGTCATTCAGATGGTTTATGATGGCTCGACCAATAAAGCGATTGGGAT
>CAIJTV010001118.1:0-2461 GCA_903823635.1 uncultured Planctomycetaceae bacterium | reverse complement strand
TATTGTAAACTCATGCGACGCTTCCGGGCACGCATCAAATTTTCGGACGGGAGTCAAAGCTGCTTCTATTCCAAGTTCTTCAAACATCTCACGAGGAGCGGTCTCGTCATACGTTTCCCCAGCACTCACATGACCGGAGCAGGAAGAGGTCCAGACAGAGGGGAATTCTTCCTTTGTTGGAGAGCGTTTGTGAATCAGCATGGCTCCATCGGAGCGAAACACAAAAACATGAACGGCACGATGCAGCAGCTTGCGACGATGAACCTCCGATCGAGGTAACGTCTCAATCACTTCGTCCAGGGCATCGACGACATCAAACAGTTCCTCTGCCACTCAATTGACTTTCAAAGCGATCAAGCTTTCCTGCAGGGTGTGACAAGTGAGTCTCAGGGAACGGTCAACCGGCCTCGTCTCCACTTGATTCAAACCGGATCATGGTTCGGGGCCGTTCCAAAGCATAAAAAAATCCCCGGAGTTATCCCCCGGGGATTTCGTACAGGTTTTTATCACAGGTTCGGCAATCGTTTGGCGGCTTCAGCACGTCGGCCGGAAACGTCCCAGTGTCGATCGCCAACTCGAAAACCAAACCCCCAGTTAATCTCCGTTTCGGCACGTCGTGCCCACGGTGTCCCGGGATGTTCAGTCAGAATAGCTTTCAATCGTTCGATGGCTGCTGTTTCCTCGGTCTTCACCATTTCAAGATACTCTTCCCGAGTCATCTTCATACCGAAGGCCGCCTTGAGTCTTTCAAACTGTGCTTCGTCAGGAACCACGACGGAATCTTTGTCCCACCAGAAATTCCATTCGTTGGCTTTAGGATTCTGAGGGGCCGGCATGTTGTTGGCATGCTTGTCCATCGCCAGCAAGTACTGAAAAAGACGAATGCGGAAGATATAAAGCTGTGCGAGTGCCAGGTCATAGCCTGCTCGCCATCGCTGTGTTGCCTCTTTAGCACGTTCTGGTTTCACCTTCTCCATCAATTCGATCGCCTCGTTGGTGAGGTTCATGGCTTTACTTGCACGAGCCACCTGGCCCTGCGCGGCAGTTGCGAAGGCAGCCAATTCCAGAGGGAAATGTTCGCTCTGGATATTCAGCTCCGGATCGCTCTCCTGAAACAGCAGTTTGTCACCGTTCGGATTCAGTCTCGCAACCACCTGCCAGACCGTTTCTCGGAAGGCACTTGTCGCGCGATCTTTGATGTATTCCTGGCGAGAAACCAGATTCGGCTGATACTCACGCATCGAGAGGAAATCATACTTGCGTTTGTCATTAGCTCCCTGCCCCACGAGTGTTTCTTCATCTCCCGGCAACACAAAGAAGATGCCGCCGGTTTCGCGTGCCATACGCACCTGCTCATAAGGGCCGAATCCGGAAGACTGAGCATCCCAGCGTGAATGTAGTCCATTCCATTGCAAACATTCAGGAAACGGAGTCTCGGGACCGCGGCGAATCTGAATCCAGAATTCTTCCTTGGTGGGCTCATCCACCCACCGCTGCCGAGCGTACGGATATCCGAACATGCTTTCCCGTCCAAGAAAATAGACGGGAGCCTTGGCGGCTCGTGCTTCCTGAACGGCGGCTTCAACATAGTCCCCGTCATCACCTGACTCATCGGAAACAACGATGACAGCCAGCTTGCGAGATTTCGCGGTCTTCTTGTACTTCGCGATGATTGCAGCCAACGACTGGCACATGTTCTCTGCGCCGGTCTGGTCGATGGGGACTTTGTCGATTGCGGCCTTTACCAACTCGACATTGTCGGTTGGGCGAGGTGTGTGTTCGTGAATATCGCGACCATAACTGGCCACAACCGTCAATAACAAATCATTCCCGCCCTTCCGAAGATCCTTGTCCTGCTTTGAGGCGATTCCAAGTTCTTCATAGACGCGAATGTAGTTCTCACGGATCTCTTTTCGATCGTCGACCATACTTCCGGATTCGTCAAACAGCCAGATAACGGTGACTTTCTCCTGACGCATCATGCGGACGATTTCCTGAGTGATGATGCCCATGGCCGCGCCATAGCCTTCCACCATCGAACCGACTTCGCCGACAATTTCACCTTCGCCAAGTTCCTCACCAATCAAGGCATCGGTCGGCAGAGCCAGTTCACTCATGACGGGTCGAATGTTGACCTCCTTCATGACGGCCGCTTTCTGCACATTCACGGGGGCTGCTGCAGCCTGAGTTGACGCACCGACACTTGATGACGGAGTGCCGCCAGCAATCACGTTCAGTGTTTCAGCCGGTGCTGTCTCCAGATCCAGTTCGCGCGTGATCTCTTCCTGAGGAATCTCCTCAGTGAAGATCGACTCCAGCTGCAGTTCCTTCGCCAGCGAAGGCAGCGCTCGCTGAATGAAAAGCAGCGATAACAAGAAGCCGAGATTAAACAGCAACGAAAACGCGATTGACGGAATAGACCGAGTCAAAGCTTTCACTGCATCCTCCTGAAGATGGGACG